>JADGHY010000129.1 GCA_019683625.1 Thermoflavifilum sp.
GATATAGGAAACCCCGCCAGAGGCGGGGTTTTTTGTGCATTAACCCAAATTTTACAGATCACAAAAAATTTTTTTGAAAAAATATTTGAAAATATCATTTCCTTACATATCTTTATCCTGTCATTTGAGAGAAAGTTATTATGTAACCAAACCATGGCCTATGAAAAACCAGCTCTCCTGGATACTTATACCCATTTTGATCATTTTTTCCCCTTTCATAAGCTGGAATGATATTCATCTCCCGGGCATGGGCTGGGTGCCTATTCCCGAGGAAGATGATGGCTATGACCATATCCGGAAAAACCCCTTTACGGGTGGTGTTGCCTGTGAAAAACTACCTGTAAGGAAACGAGTGTGGGCTTTCTGATTGAGGGGAAGGCTCATGATTAAAGGGTTACTGAACACCCGGTATAATTCCTTATACCGGGCTATTTTAACCTAAAATTTCCTGCTGGCTTTTGCCACGGGATTTGTCTTCTTCCCGAAATGGTGTACAAGATAGCTTATCCGCTTCAACCTGTTTTAACCTGAACGCATCGCCGGGACTTTTAGGAGTCCCATTTTTTATGCTGTTTCCGCTGTAACAGACGTAGTAAATTGCCTGCCAGGATGCCGGCAAATGTATTTTTCTACTTCTGCTACCACGGCCGAGCCCACTACCTGAATCGTTGCCTGGAGCTCTTCCAATGTCATGCGGTATCGTTCAAGCCAGTACGATGCGGTAAGCGGATCGTCGAGCTGAATACGCGCCACATCGCGTGAGAAGGCAAAATTTGCCGTGTTCCTTTCCATAACCCTGAGGTTTAAAAGTGTGAAAAACAATTCCTGTGGCGAGGTGAGAAGGAGTACCTGACTGAACGAACTAATCCCTTACCAAAGTTAAATATTTACTGAAAGAAAAATATTTTTTTGCCGTGAATTTTTTTGTGAAAATCCGCATTGCGTAAGGTTTACACAATTATTGTAAACTTGGTTATTGCGCAAATTCAAACCCATTATTTCTATCTGCGCAACCACACGCGAAACAATTATATCAAACCTTCTTAAGCTGCAGAACAGGCTACGAAGAGGAACATGTCATTACTCCCGGATCAACACTTGATCGGGCTGAAGTTGATGCCATGCTATTTGTTGACTGGGCAGGCTGGCGGGGATATGAATTTGCCTGGTTCGGCTGCCAGCTATCACAATGGGATGAGTGGTGCTTTCTGCAAATAAAAAGCCTGTTAAATCAATTTCATCCACATCCCAAAGGTTTATCAAAGGACCTGTGGTATTTTTCACGGCCACCGTCCGGAAGGCAATATCTTTAGCATAAGCAAGCTGAACGCCCTGTTCGGTTTGCATGTGCATGTCAGTGAAGAAGATTCGTTCCACCGGCATCTCCGGCAGTCCTCTGATCACAATAGCCGATGCGGCCCCATTCACCTGAATATCACTTAAATGGAAATCAGTAAATCGGGGAGTTTCGGCTGTTATGGGCTGGACTGTGGTATCGCGTGCGGATGATTGTTCATAATAAGTATCGAACAATACAGCTTCATTGGCAATGTCGTGCATATAAATGCGATCAAGGTAAATATTCCTTACCCAGCCACCACTTCCCCTGCGGCTTTTGATGCGAATACCTATATCGGTATTGATGAAATTGCAATTGGTCACGTAAATATTTTTTATTCCGCCATCGGTATTGCTGCCAATCACAAACCCGCCATGGCCGTGATATACAATGCAATCGGCAACCAATACATTCTGCAACGCTGCAGAGGAATCGGCATACCGGCTGGGGCTTGATTTCATGCAAATACCATCATCTCCGGCATTGACCGTACAACGATAAACAATGATATTTTTCCCTCCGCTGATATCAATGCCATCGCCATTTTGTGCCCACCAGGCATTGTTTACTTTCACATCTTTAATCATCACCTGCTGGCAATAGTTGGGGTAAAGGGCAAACTTAGGCGAGTTTTTCAGCGTAACTCCTTCTATCCACACATTCTTGCAACGTACCAGCAGTACCATATAGGGCCGCAGATAATCGCGTGCCGGCAAGTAATCGGCTGCAGTAAGTTTTTTCCCGGCCTGTTTGAGTTGTTTTAGATATTGCTCTCCGTCCCGCGCTTCGGCACTGGGCCACCAGATTTTCCCGTCGTCACTCAGCACACCTCCTTTCTGCAAGAGGGCTTTCCACTGGGCCGAAGTAAGCTTTTCTTTTTTCACCGGACGCCAGCTATCACCCGAACCATCCATGATGCCTTCCCCCGTAATGGCTACATCTTCCAGATCATATCCTGAAATGGGAGAAGCCACCACAAAGTTAGACGAGCGCGGCGGCTGAATAATCGGATACTGGCTATGATCTGGCGTAAACAAGAGGATGGCACCGCGATCCAGATGAAGCTCAATATGGCTACGAAGTTGAATGGGCCCTGTTAACCACAATCCGGGTGGAATCACTACTACGCCGCCACCGGCAGCCGCGCAGGTATCAATCGCTTGTTGAATATACTTTGTATTTAACGTTTGCCCATCGGGCTTTGCACCAAACTGCACAATATTGAATACCCGATCGGGAATATGAGGTTTTTCCCACAAGGAAAAAGGAAAAGGAGCCGTGCGCACATAATCTGCCAGTGTTCTTTCATGCACGACTGGCTGGGCATAACCCATCAGGGAAATGCTTATTAAATAACTCAGGAAAAAAAGATATTTCATGCCGGCAATCATTTATGCAATGGATTTCAAAAGTAAACAAATACACGAAATTTTTTAAGATGTAATCTGCAAAAGCTTCTGATGGGGAAGAAAACAGGTTCCTTCTGAATAACTGAAATGCTGTACCTTAGTCGGGTGCAATTCATTTGTATATGAAGATGTTTTTATCTACCTGTTTGCTCGGGCTTTTAGCCCTGATGCTATCTGGTGGTGCTTCGGCACAAGATACATTGCCTATGCCGCGCAATGTGATGCAGGCTTATGAAAAAGGCACACGCAGCTTAACG
Source organism: Thermoflavifilum sp. (assembly GCA_019683625.1). Classification (GTDB taxonomy): domain Bacteria; phylum Bacteroidota; class Bacteroidia; order Chitinophagales; family Chitinophagaceae; genus Thermoflavifilum. Next base: position 3,006 of record JADGHY010000129.1, read on the forward strand.
GGTGAACCGGGAAAATATTATTGGCAAAATCAGGCTCACTATACCATAGATGTGCATTTTACACCCGAAACCCGACTTATCTGGGGGAAAGAAACCATCAGGTATGTCAACAATAGTCCGGATACTTTATCCTATTTCTGGTTTAAGCTGTATCCCAATTTTTATCAACGAGGTGCTGCCCGCTCTACTGCTGTGCTTCCGCAGGACTTAACAGATGGTGTACAAATAGGTACTTATGCCATAAATGGTGTTGCGCAAGATCCGGGACGACTCAATATCAGAGGCACCAACATGATCATGCCTGCTCCTCATCCGCTGATGCCGCACGATTCCGTGCAAATTGAATTGGCTTTTAATTATGTGTTAAACAAAACTTCGCACCAACGCACCGGTGAAATTGAGGAGGGTGCTTATTTTATTGCGTATTTCTTCCCCCGCCTGGCCGTTTACGACGATATAGATGGCTGGAACAGCTTTCCCTACAATGGTTTACAAGAGTTTTACAATGATTTTTGTGATTTTGATGTGCGTATTCATGTGCCTGATCATTATGTGGTTTGGGCAACAGGAGATTTAATCAATGCGGATGAAGTGTTGCAACCCGCCATTGTTGCTCGATTGCATGAAGCAGAATCACAGGATAATATTCGCTTCGTAATAGACAGCAATGATATCCAACTTCAGCAGGTCACTATCCATCGGCCAATAAATGTTTGGCATTATGTGGCGCATCATGTAACCGATTTTGTGTTTGCCACCAGCAATCATTATGTATGGCAATCGACCAGCCTGGTTGTGGATTCGGCCACAGGCCGGCGTACCCGTGTAGATGCCGTATATGATCCCAGGCATACGGATTATGCTGAAGTGATTGATTTTGCCCGAAAAACCGTGGAAGGAATCAGCTATTATTTTCCCCACTGGCCTTATCCCTATCCACATGAAACCGTTGTAGATGGCTTAGATCAGATGGAATATCCCATGATGGTCAATGATAATCCGCTGAGCAACAGGGCTTCGACTATCGAACTTACCGATCACGAAATTTTCCATACCCTGTTTCCCTTTTTCATGGGCACCAATGAAACCAAATATGCCTGGATGGATGAAGGATGGGCAACATTGGGAGAATGGATATTAACGCCCTATATTGATAGCACCATTCACGATCCGTACGGCATGCAGGCTTATGATCATTTTGCGGGCACGGAACTGGATTTGCCCATCATCACATTAAGCACGCAACAGGAAGGAACCGATTATTACCTGAATGCTTATCCCAAACCCGCCTTGGGTTATCTATATGTACGCGACATGTTGGGCAATGATTTGTTTCAAAAAGCTCTTCACCATTATATGCAAGCCTGGCACGGAAAACATCCTATCCCTTACGACTTTTTCTATGCCATGAACGCCGGCGCAGGCAGGAATCTTAACTGGTTCTGGAAAAAATGGTTTTTTGATGCCGGTTTCCCTGATCTGGCCATTAGCCGGGTAAGCCATCATGGCCATAAATATACCGTAATCATTCGTTCAATTGGAAATAAACCTGTACCTATTCACCTGAAAGCCTACTTGCAGAATGGCGACAGCCTGGAAATACATCGGGATATCTCCTGCTGGGAAAAAGGAAATACCGAAGTGATGATCCCCATCAAAACTCCTGTTCCGATTACACACCTGGTGCTGGGAAGCTTATATGATGCAGATGTCGATCAATCCAATAACGTGTATAGATTCTGAAAAAAGACTTGCAACACGCAGCACTCATCCTTTTGAAGGGTGATGAACTGGCTTGTTTCACCGAATATTTTTCCGGATCGGATAAAGAATGGTTTGCTGAGTTTGCATGATAAAAACGATAAACGACTCCCGATAGGTTTGCAGATGCATTTAAACATGCCGTAAACACCTCAGGCTCTTCTTTCCCCAGCAGCGTTGAGCCCATCCAAAAGCGCCATTATCGTTATATTTGCGAAAATTCAAAGACGATATGCCTTTGCTGGAGACGATCCGGAATTTCTGCATCATTGCCCATATTGACCATGGCAAGAGTACCCTGGCCGATCGCCTGCTGGAATATACCCATACCCTTTCTGAGCGGGAGATGCAGGAACAAGTGCTGGACGATATGGAACTGGAACGGGAAAAAGGCATCACCATAAAAAGCCATGCCATTCAAATGCAATATAGCTTTGGCCATCAAACCTATACCCTGAATTTGATTGATACCCCCGGCCATGTAGATTTTTCTTACGAAGTATCGCGCGCGCTGGCGGCCTGTGAAGGAGCTCTTCTGCTGGTAGATGCCACACAAGGCATTCAGGCACAAACGATTTCTAACCTGTATCTGGCCCTGGATCATGATCTGGAAATCATCCCCGTCATCAACAAAATTGATATGGAAGGAGCCATGATTGATGAGGTCAAAGAACAGATCATCGACCTCATCGGTTGCCGGGAACAAGACATCCTGCTGGCTTCTGCACGTACCGGGGCGGGCGTGGAAGAAATCTTAAAAGCCATCGTACAACGCATTCCCCCTCCACAAGGAGATCCAGATGCACCCTTACAGGCTTTGATCTTCGACAGCATGTATAATTCCTTCCGCGGCGTAGTGGCTTATTATCGCGTGTTTAACGGCACACTGAGGCAAGGCGATAGGGTGATGTTCGTGAATACGGGCCGTGAATACGATGCGGATGAAGTGGGCATCCTTCGCCTGCGCCTGGAACCGCGCCCCGAAATCAGTGCAGGCAATGTGGGCTATATCATCACCGGCATCAAATCGGCCAGCGAAGTGCGTGTAGGCGACACCATCACCCTGGTCAGCAACCCTTGCAAGGAAGCTATCAAGGGATTCGAAGAAGTAAAACCCATGGTGTTTGCCGGCATATTTCCCGTCAATACCGAAGATTATGAAGAGCTGCGCGATTGTATGGAAAAACTGAAACTCAACGATGCAGCACTCAGCTTTGAACCTGAAACTTCCCAGGCGCTGGGATTTGGCTTCCGTTGCGGATTCCTGGGCATGCTCCACATGGAAATTGTGCAAGAAAGGTTGGAGCGCGAGTTTCACCAAAGTGTGATCACCACAGTGCCCAACGTAAGTTTTATTGCCTATACCACGAAAGGCGAAAAAATTATTGTGAACAATCCTTCTGAAATGCCCGACCCCAGCCGCTTAAGCAGGGTAGAAGAACCTTTTATCCGGGCTCAGATTATCACCAAACCCGAATACATTGGCAACATCATGACGCTTTGCCTGGGCAAACGAGGCACATTGATCAACC
>JADGHY010000130.1 GCA_019683625.1 Thermoflavifilum sp.
CTGATGATCCAACCCCACACCAGTTGGGCTTTGGTTCTGTTCCTTTGTGCTACCATAATGCTAGATTTTTACATTACATGAAATCATATTAGGCATGCATTTCCACATAATTTTTAAAGTTATCCAGGATAGCCTGCCATCCGGCTTTCTGCATCTGCAAAGGATTCACTTGTTCTGCGTCGAATGTGGTGGTCACCTGTATCTGACCGTTCAGATCTTCAAACGTAGTGATGGCTCTTCTACCGTCGGGCATGGTATAGCTTATTTTGGTAAAAGGAATGACTTCATCGTACACGCCTTCAAAATCAAAACCCATAGTTCCGTCTTTGGCTTCCATGCGATAACGAAATTTTCCGCCCACCCTCAGGTCATTCTCCGCAAAGGGACAATGCCAGCTATCCAAAGCATGATTCCATTGCATGATGTGCTCGGGCAAGCTCCAGTAATCCCATACTTGTTGCATAGGGGCATCTACAGTGGTTTGTACGGTAATCTGTTGTTGCATAGGTTTTTGAATCTTTACAGGTTAAACATTAATGAAGATGGTTTTAAAAGATGCCATATTGATTGGGAGAATGATCCAGCAGCTGTTGAGAAGCCTCCCAGGATTCGATAATCAAATCCCCTTCAAACCGGAAAATATGGATCACAGACCATTGCGATTCGGGTGCAAGGGTCACCTTACCCTGAATAGCCACCAGATCTCCATCTTCCAGGACCCGCAAGGTTTCATACGTTTTATCCGGAAAATGTTGCCCATTTTCTTCCATGGCGTTCATGAAAGATGTTCTGTCACCTTTGAAATAAGGATTGTGATGAATAAAATCAGGGTGCACATATCTGGCAAAGGCCTCGGCCACGTTTCCGGAAGAAGCCAGTTGCAGAAATGCAGCAGCTATTTGTTTTCGGTGCGTCATGGTTTGATGTACGTTTTTAGTGAAAAACGATGGAAGGATTGGCCTCATGCATAAATTATGTGCTATGTTGTATGCATCTCTGAGAGTCCTTTTAGGAAAAAGAATAAGCTTTTTGCAATGCTTCAATATCCATTTTTTTCATCTGTAAAAAGGCGCGGGTCAGACGCCGGATCTGTTCGGCATTGCCCTTGCGCATCATCTCGTCCAGCACGGTGGGTACAACTTGCCAGGAAATGCCAAACTTATCTTTGCACCAGCCACATTGTTCAGCTTCGGGTATGGCCGAAAGCTTTTGCCAATAGCTGTCAATTTCCTGCTGAGTATCTGCATGCACCATAAAAGAAATGGCTTCATTAAATGCATAATGGTGCTCGCCTGGTCCATCCATCAGCACCATCCACAGGTCTTCAAGCTGAATATCCACGTAGGCTATGGCCATGCCTGGGGCAGAATTATCCTGCATATCGCTGAATCGGTACAATTCGCCTATCTGATGATGTGTGAATACCGTTTGATAAAAATGCAAGGCCTCTTCTGCCCTGCCAAAAACATCTCCCACAAATAAGCAGCAAGGCATAATCTTTTGTTTGATAGCGCTCACCCGAATGATTTGCCAGTTGAGTCCGTATTTATCGGCCAGCCATCCATATCGTGGGCTCCAGGGATAAGCGTCTAAAGGAAATAGCACCTGCCTGGCATCGGCCGATAGGGCATCCCATAACCTATCCACTTTATCGGCCGTGGAACAATTGACCATAAAGGATATCGACGGATTGAAAGAGAAATGAGGGCCTGCACTGATAGCTATGAAGGGCTGACCAGCCAGAATAAAATTCACCACTTCTGCATCGCCCGATGGGGTATCGTGCAATGGCGTGATATGGGTAATGCGGGCATCCGGGAAAATGGAACAATACCAGTCAGCTGCCTCCCGGGCCTGCGTGTCGTACCACAGATGCGGCACAATTTTTCTTGTGATCTGCATGGCTACGTTCATTTGAAAAGGATACCATTAGCTACGGGCATCTCTTGCAAGAAGATGCGGTATCATCAGCTTTAAGATGCCGTTTGGCTGTAGTTAATCATCCAACCAACACCAAACTTATCTTTCAGGCTACCAAAATAATCGCCCCAGAACTGGTCCTGCATGGGCATTTCCACCTCACCACCCTCAGCCAGGGCCTGAAAAATACGATCGGCCTCTTCCCGGCTATCCGGCGAAAGCAGCATATAACAATGATTGCCCACCGTGAGCTGATGACCCATTGAAGGAAGAATATCACTGGCCATCAATTTCAACCCATTGCCCAGGTCAAGCGTTACATGCATCACCCGCCTTTGCTCTTCTGCAGATAAATCTGGCATACCCGGCACATCGCCCATGTGGATGATGCCGGCACCGGCAAATTTGCCGCCCAGCACAGACTGATAAAATTGCATGGCCTCTTCGGCCTGCCCATCGAAGTTCAAATAAGGAACAATAGCTTTCATGGCGCTTGCGTTTTCACAAAACTATGGGTATTAACGAGTGCCTAACAGGTGCAAAACAGGCATTTTAAAGGGCCATTTGCGGCAAATTGATGTATATTCGTCACTTTAAATGTTTTTGCATGAAGCATATCACCCTGCTGGTCACGCATGGATGTAACTTGTCCAGTGTGGAAGTGCCCCGACAAGGCTTTCTGGAAGTGAATTATTGGCTGAAGAAACAGGGAAAAGAGCCTGCGTTTCAGGTACAATTGGCTGCAGCTGAAAAAGAAGTGGTGTTGGCCAATGGGATGTACACCGTAAGGCCTGATGTGTTGATTCAGGATATCCATCACACCGATCTGGTGCTGATTCCCGGATTTGCAGGCAATCAGATTGTTCAGCCACTGGAAGCCAATCAGGTGTATATTCCCTGGATTATCCGCCAGCATCAGCATGGCGCCGAAATAGCCAGCCTGTGCACGGGGGCATTTCTGCTGGCTGCTACAGGCCTGCTAAATGGGAAATCCTGCTCTACACATTGGAGAGCAAGATTGGAATTAAAACAAATTTTTCCCGAAGTGGATTGTTTAACCGAATCCATTCTCACCGATACACATGGCATTTATACCAGTGGTGGTGCATTTTCTTCTTCCAATCTCATCTTATACCTCATTGAAAAATATGTAAACCGGGCGGCGGCTATCCATTGTGCCAAGATGTTTCAGATTGACATGGATCGGACTTCCCAATCGGCCTTCATGATTTTTGAAGGACAAAAAGATCATACCGATGCATTGGTTCGCCAGGCCCAGGAATATATTGAAAAACATTACGCCCACCGGATCACCGTGGAATATCTGTGTCGCATGCTTGCCATCAGCAGAAGAAATTTTGAACGAAGATTTAAGCGAGCCACTTTTAATACGGTTGCCGAATACATTCAGCGGGTACGTATAGAGGCAGCTAAAAAAGCGTTGGAAGAGGGCACACAAACGGTAAACGAGGTCATGTATGATGTGGGATATCAGGACGATAAAGCTTTCCGCGAAGTGTTTAAAAAAATTACCGGCTTATCGCCCTTGCAATACCGCAATAAGTATGGTAGAAAAATGATCGCAACAATCCATAATTGATTACACTATGCCGAATGAATATGTTGCACCACCGCAAACCTGCATAGGCCATGTGCATTTAAAAGTGGCCGACTTAGACAGGGCATTGGCTTTTTACCGGGATCTGTTAGGTTTCCAGATCACCACCCGTTATGGGGATCAGGCCGTGTTTCTTTCAGCCGGCGGATACCATCATCATATCGGATTAAACACCTGGTACAGCCATCATGCGCCACCCGCACCGTTGCATGCTGCAGGCTTATATCATTTTGCTATACTGTATCCTACCCGCAAGGATCTGGCCAGCATATTTGCCCGGCTTCAGGCGGCAAATTATCCCATCACGGGTGCCAGCGATCATGGCGTATCAGAAGCCATCTATCTGAATGATCCTGACGGCAACGGCGTGGAATTATACTGGGATAAACCCCGCGATCGATGGCCGCACCTGCCCGATGGATCGTTGTACATGTACACCCATCCCCTGGATCTCCGGGATTTGCTCAAAGAACTGGACACATCCTATTTTTGAAACTCGATTCATGAAAGCAAAAGGCATGCAAGCAACAACCGATAAACTCGATATTCTGGCTATCGCAGCCCACCCCGACGATGTGGAACTTTCCTGTGCAGGCACGCTGATGGTGCACGTACAGATGGGGCATCGGGTGGGCATCCTCGACCTTACAGCAGGTGAGTTGGGAACGCGCGGCACCCCTGAACTCAGGGCTGCCGAAGCTAAAAAGGCCACCGAAATCATGGGCATCACCGTGCGGGAAAATGCCGGCCTCCCCGATGGCTTTTTCCTGAATGAACGCGAACATCAACTGCGTATCATTCCTTTTATCCGCTATTTTCAGCCCGATATTGTGCTTACCAATGCCGAACGGGATCGCCATCCCGACCATGGCCGTGCAGCCGAACTGGTGGAAACCAGTTGCTTTCTTTCCGGATTAAGAAAAATTGAAACACACTGGAAAGGCCATCCCCAACAGGCCTGGCGGCCCCGTCATATCTGGCATTTCATCCAGGATGAATACCTGGATCCGGATTTTATCGTAGATATTTCTGCGGTGATGGAAAAAAAATTAGAAGCTATCAAAGCTTTTTCCTCCCAATTCCTGGCTGATCCTAAAGAGGAAATTCAGACCTATATCTCCACGCCGGAGTTTTTTGAGCAATTAATTTATCGGGCTAAAATGCTGGGCAGGATGATTGGTACGGCTTATGGGGAAGGTTTTACATCCAGAAAAAAATTAGGCGTGAGCCATATCAAACTATTTCTGTAACGAAATCAGAATGAACACATGAAAACAATTGCCCTGTTGTGCCTGACCTTAAGCCTTAGCTGTGCAGGCCTGTGCCAGTCTTACCGCATCGATCGCAAATTGCAACGAAAGCTGGAAGCATTGATAAAACCTTTTCAGGGAACGGTAGGCATTTATGTGCATAAATTGGGCACACATAAAGAAGTGGCTATCCGGGCCGATTCCTTGTTTCCCACGGCCAGCATGATTAAAGTAGCTATCCAGGCCGCTATCTTTCAACGTATTGCCGACAGCCAATTGCAATACCATCAAAACCTGCTGTATCGGGATTCTCTGTATTATCCGGGTGTAGATATATTAGGTATGGCAAAAGACAGCACGCAAATTGAACTTAGCAAGGTGGTGATGCTGATGATCACCGAAAGTGATAATACGGCAGCACTCTGGCTGCAATCGCTGGCCGGGGGTGGCACAGCCATCAACCAATGGCTTGCCGATCATGGCTACCAATTTTATCGGGTGAACTCGCGCACGCCGGGACGGGAAGCCGCTTACCGGCAATACGGCTGGGGACAAACAACACCTCGGGAAATGGCCCGGTTTCTGGTACAACTGAGAAAAGGTGAACTCATTTCACCGGCTGCCAGCGAACGCATGTATCGCAATCTTTGCCATATCTACTGGGATGATGTGGCTTTATCCCAAATACCTCCTTATGTGCAAGCCGCATCCAAACAAGGCGCCGTGGACGACTCCCGTTCAGAAGTGGTGCTGGTGAATGCGCCTCACGGGGATTATGTGTTTTGTGTAGACACCAAAAACATTGCCGACCAAAGCTGGACCCATGATAATGCTGCATGGCAACTGATCCGTGAAGTATCGGCCTTGCTTTGGCATTATTTTGAGCCCCACGATCACTGGAGTCCGCCGCCCGGCTACACCCGCTTTATGGAAGAATAGTAATCATCCGATCCGCTGGTTCCGACCTATAATCAAATACAAAATAGATCCCAACAAAGGAAGCAGGATCACCACCACAATCCAGATAATCTTGGTGGTATCACTCTCGAAGCGGCTTTTGATGATATCTACCAAAGCCCATATCCAAAGAATCAACGTCAACAGTCCCCATAACCCCCAACCTAAAAAAAGCAACATGAGGAATGGCATAGCTAACCTATTTGAGGTGAAAAATGCGTGTTATTTATGAAGCCTGCCGCTGGCCGCGTCCCACAATCCAATACAAGATGGTACCCAACAAAGGCAAGAAGATCACCAGGATAATCCAGATCAGTTTGGTGGTATCACTGTCGAACCGGCTGCGCAAAATATCTACTATAGCCCAAATCCAGATGAGCACAACAAACAAACAGAAAAATACAATCAATAAGATGAGGAAAATAGCTGCAGCATCAGACATACCATAGAGGTTGGGTGAATAATGTGCTTGTATAATGAGCATATAGCAGACTACACATGCACGGGGTCAGACAAGGCTTTGCTGCTATGTATCTTGC
>JADGHY010000131.1 GCA_019683625.1 Thermoflavifilum sp.
TATCTTCCTTTCGGAATCCATTCAACCATGTAGTTGTCCATGCACAATGCTTTTATATCTCATATCAACAGAAATCTTTTGATGTGTGGTGTGGTGCTATTGGCTGCCTGCCATTCTGCCCACCAGCCTTCCGGCCCCAATCGCCATGCTTCGAGTTTTTCAGAATTGCTGGCTTTATTTCCCGAAAGGCAGTTGCCTTATCAGGTTAATGCAGACAGTTTACGCATAGCGGTATCTGATTCAACAAGATTATTACCGGACGTGGTACAACGTTTCTTTCCGGACAGCATTTGGCGCAATAGCTTCTCCCGTGCAGCGGTGCATATCTATCCACAGGCCGCAATTGCCTATGATCATGGGCATTTTCTGGTGATTCGGGTACAGCAGAACAACCGGGCTGCGTCGTATCTATGTTATTTTGATCGCAAAGAACAGCTGCATCAGGCCTTGCGCCTGTGTTATGTTGCGCCGGATGCACAGGCCGATCAGTTTGAAGCCAAGATTGATCGAAGAGGCGTGATCACCATTGACCATCATATTCATACACCCGATCAGCGCAGCATCCTGCGGGAAAATGTATATGCCTTGAATCCGGAAGGTAATTTCATTCTTGTGTTAACCAATGCCAATGGTGCATTAAGCCTGGAAGATATTTATAACCCTATCGATACCTTGCCAGCGCATCATACTTTTTCCGGCGATTATGTGAAAGGTGACATGAGTATTGTTTCCATTCGGGATGGAAAAAATAAGCAGACATTTCGTTTTTTCATTCATTTTTATGATCCTGCAACCCGCTGTGGTGGCGAGCTGGAAGGAACGGGTCATTTTTTGAATCGTACCACAGGCACTTACAAAGATGATAATGGTCCCTGTGCGATAGATTTTCATTTCAGCACAAGCCGGGTGCGTATTGAAGAAGTAGGCGGATGCGGTGCCTATCGGGGTATCCAATGTTTTTTTAATGGCACTTACACCAAAAAAAGATTGCATACCCATAAAATTCAGGTCCATAAATGACACCGGAAAGGATAGCACGCATCAGATCGGTAATCAGCCACAGGCAATTTGATCTGACGGTGGTCATGGAAAACATCTTTGACCCGCACAATATTTCTGCTGTGATGCGAAGCTGTGATGCAGTGGGCATTCAGGAATTATATGTGCTCAACACCCGCATTCCGCCACACAAAAAATGGGGTGCTAAAAGTTCGGCCAGTGCAGCGCAATGGCTTACCGTGCATACTTTCACGGATGTGGAAAGTTGTTTCACTGCCTTGCGAAAAAAATATCAGAAAATTTATACTACCCATTTGGCGTCAACATCTCAATCCCTTTATGAACTGGATCTCACCCAACCCGTTGCCCTGGTGTTTGGCAATGAAGCCGAGGGGGTAAGTGAAGAGGTATGCCAACTTGCCGATGGTAATTTTTTAATCCCGCAAGTGGGCATGGTGAAATCGTTGAATGTTTCCGTGGCATGTGCTGTTACGCTATATGAAGCCTTTCGGCAACGTTGGCAAGCCGGGTATTACCAGCAACCCACAAGGTTTCAGGAGCAGAAGGCGGCACTGGAAAGGCAATGGCTTCAACAAAAGGAAAATCTGTAACTTCATCTTAAAACCTGGTTTATGAAAAAAGGATTGTTGTTTGTATTATTTATTTGGTTTTTCGGGTGGGCGCAGGCGCAGCAGATTCCGCAGCTCACCAGTGCACAACTGAAATCATTTACCCAAAAACAAGATGGAATATATGTGATTAATTTATGGGCTACCTGGTGCAGGCCTTGTGTGGAAGAGTTACCCGACATTGAAAAGGTTGCGGCTTCGCTTCACGATAAGCCCGTGCATGTGATGCTGGTGAGCCTGGATTATGCCAGTGCTTATCCTAAAGCCATTCAGCGGTTTGTGACGCAACATCATTTGCAATCTCCTGTTTACTGGTTAAATGAAACAAATCCGAATGCCATCAATGATGTATTGGGCGGCCAATGGATGGGGGTGGTGCCCACCACGCTGGTGGTGAATGCCAAAACAGGCTACCGTCGCCTGTTCCAGGGGCAGATCACGGCCGAAGAATTAACAAGAGCTATTCATCTTGCGATGAGGTAACCGTGCTTTTTTGTTTTTCTTCCTGCTCAAACAACCCTGCCAGCCTGATGCTTGTGTTCAGCTCAAATCCCAGCAATAGAATAATGGAATTCAAATACACCCAAATCATCAATACCAGTACCGTTCCGATGGAGCCATAAATGCGGTTGTAGCTGTTGAAATGATTGACATAATAGGAAAATCCCAATGTGGTGATGATGGTTAAAATAGTACTAAGCCAGGAACCCGGCGTGATGAATTTCCATGGCTGTTCCGTATAAGGGCCGTATTTGTAAATCAAGGAATAAATTGTAAAAAACAAGGCAATGATCAGCAACCATCTCATCACGTTGATGGCCAACCTGATTAGCTGGCTATGAATACCCATGGATTCAAACACAAAGTTCAATATAGCGCGCTGTGCGAGAATCAACACCAGACAAGCCAGCACCATTAAGATCAGCAGCAGGGTGATTTTGATAGCTGTAATTCTGCTTTGCAAAAAACTTCTTCTTTTAAATCCGGGATAGGCTTTGTCAAACGAACGCATGATGCTTAACACTCCGGTAGAGGAGCTGATGATGCTGAACAGAAAAGCAAATGAAAGCAAACCCGTTCGGGGTGTATGCAAAAAATCATAGATGACATTTCTTACGAGATGAAATACCCGCTGATTAGGTGCAATGTCGCGCAGCAGGTTGTAAATCGTATTTTCAAGTCCTTGTAATGGAATGTACGGTAACAATGTACACAGAAAAATAAAGGCCGGCGGAATGGCCAGGATGAAGAAGAAAGCTACGGCTGCCGCCCGATCAAATAGTTTGTCCCGGATCATTTCCCGAAATAAAAATTTTAACACCACATACAATGAAGTCTGGCGTTCGTCAGTAAAATGAATATGTTTAGCCAGGCTAATCATGGAAGGAATGCCGCAAGCCTGCGCAAGATGTTCCAGCCAGCTTTTATTTTTCATACGCAGGAATTATATAATTGATGTTTTGCATGCGTGTTTATTGGATATGCAGGCTATCTAAAGCCGCCTGATATCTTCTGGCATTCTGCAGATGCGCTGCATACGTACTGGCAAATACATGTGTTCCGGAAAAATCAGGTTTGGCACAAAAATACAGGTAATCTGTTTGGGGTGCATGCAGCACCGCATCGATGCTGGCGGGAGATGGCGTACAGATAGGGCCCGGGGGCAGGCCCTCATGCAAATAAGTGTTGTAGGGCGAGTGGAAACGGGTGTATTTGCTGTAAATCCTCCGCAGGGAAAAATCACCCAATGCATATTTCACTGTTGGATCGGCAGCCAGTCGCATGCCTTTGCGTAGCCGGTTCAGGTACACACTGGCTATCAGCGGTTTTTCAGCGTTATCATGGGTTTCTTCTTCCACAATAGAGGCCAGTATCATCACCTCATTGGGTGTGAGCCCCAATGCCTGTGCTTCTTGCAGGCGGGTACTATCCCAGAAACGGTGATATTCCTGCATCATGCGTTTGAAAAAACCTTCAGCCGAAGTGTTCCAGAAGAAAAAATACGTGTTGGGGAGAATAGCGCACAAGGCAGTATTGGTGTCCAGGCCATATTGCCTCAGGTACACTTCATCGCTGAGCAGGGTAGCCATGCTGGCCGAATCGGCCTCCAGATGCCGGCTTACGAGTCGGATCAGATCCTGGCGTGTGCGTAGCTTGTTGATCACCAATTTCACGGGAGCTTGTTTGCCCGAATAGAGCAGATGAACCAGCTGGAGGTTGCTCATGCCCGGCTTTATTGCATAGCGGCCCGGATGGATATGTTGAGGATAGTGCAGCTTTCTGGCCAGCCAATCAAAGTCACGCAGATTGCGCACAATGTGTTGCCTTTGCAAGGCTTTAAGCACTTCCCCGTAGGTTGAGCCGGTAGGAATGTAGAAATAGGTTTTTTCCCGGAAAGGATAGGTATTAGGGCGAAAGATGCGATAGGCAAAATAGCTTATGAACAGGAGTGCCCCGGCTAAAAGCCATGGCCACACATGTATTTTCTTGGTTTTCTTTCTCTTGCTCGACGTGCGTCGGGAGCGTGCCATGGAAATGGTTTAAGCTAATAAGCTGTCTGCAGCTCCGGCCCTTTATTTGCCACCAGGTGTATTTCCGGATGGGTTAGCAGGCGCCGGCATAGGGTTGGAGGCAGGCGCTGAAGGGGTTACTGGCATTGTCTGAATGGCTTTCTCCACGGCGGAAGGTTGATTGCTGTTGGCCGACTGGCGAGGAATGAAGAAGGCGGAAAGTAAACACAACACGCCAATGAGTATAGCCAAAGTCCAGGTTGTTTTTTCCATCACGTCGGTAGTACGTCCTGCCCCAATTACCTGGGTACCAAATCCACCAAAAGTTCCGGACAATCCGCCCCCTTTGGGGTTTTGAATTAATACTACCAGACCCAGCAACACACTGATGATGAGGATGAGAATAGTTAAAAAGATGATCATGAATATTCAGCTTTGGTTTTGAATCATGGCAATACGTTGTGCAAAGTAATCGCTTTTTTCGGGATTGAGCAAACGCAGCTTTTCCAGGACTTGAATGGCTTTTTGGGGTTGCCCCTGTTGCAGCCAGATGTTTGCCATGGCCTCAGTGATAACCTGGAAGCCGGGCTCAGAAGGGTGTTCAGCTTCTTCATCCTCTACAGCATCGGGATCGGTGCTGTGCAATGGCCGGCGCGTGCTACGGAGCCATTCGGTGAAACTTTTTACCTGTGCCATGGTTGGCTGGTGCAGATTGGCTTCGCTTTCTGGCAAGGTGATGCCTGCGTAGGCAAAATAATCTCTGGTGTAGAGGGGTGCTATCCAGGGGGATTGCAGGGATTCTTCGGTGCTCTGCTCAGGGAAAGTATCGGCTGAGGATGCAACGGTTGCCGCTGCATCCGAGGGTTCAGGCATGGCGAGCATTTCGCTTGCTTCGGCTTCCTGATCTTCTGCCTCAGCGGCGAGCTCAGCTTGCTGACCGGAAGGCGGTTCAAGCTGCTCATTCGGAGTAGAGGATACTTTTTCGGGTTCATTGGTCCTGTCCATAGCAGCTGCGGGCTCTTGGCCTGGCCTATCGAGTGGCGTTTCCAGGTATTGCAGCCATAAAAAGGGGTTCTCTGCAAATAGCCGGGTACGGGAAATTATCAGTTCATCAGCAGAAGGTTGTTGCCATCTCTGCTTTCTGGCCAGCCAGTATCTGGGCAATGCAAAATAGGGATAACGCGTGATCACTTCTTCTATTCGGTAGGTTTCTACCTCAGAAAGGGATTCGGTTGCAAACAGATGAGCGATAATTTTTTCTTCCGACATAACGGATGAAATTATGGAAAAAGCTACCAGTTTGAAAACGCTTTATTGAAAATATCGTCGGTCAGTTGGTCGTTGATTTTTTGAATCAGCTGATCGGCCCCCTGATCAATGGATTGATTGGCATTGAAATCGGCAAACCGGGAGAAGCTCTGGGTAAAATTCTTCTTGGGGTTCAGATTGTCTTTAAACACTACGTTCACGGTAATGGTAAGCCTGTCGGTAGCGCTTTGTTCCACGTTGGTTACGCCCGATGTGCTGATGGTATAGCCTGTGATGGCACCGCTGATATCATAATCTACACTATCTGCATTCACCTGGGTGAGATGGGTTTGGTTGAGAATTTTGTTGCGAAGGGCCTCAGTAAATTTCTGCGCGAGGGTGGGGTTAACGATTGGGGCGCGGTTTTCAAAAAAATGCACATTAATGGTATGGGCATTAGGCTCCACGCTGGCGCCCGTGAAACTGTATATCCCGCATCCGCACGCCATCAAAGCCATCCACAGGCCAATGGTGATAAACAATATTTTATTCATTGATATGATACTCCTTTAATTTGCGATATAAGGTGCGTTCCGATATGCCCAGATCCATGGCTGCATCTTTGCGCTTGCCGCGATGTTTGCGCAAAGCTTTAATGATGAGTTCTTTTTCTTTTTCCGTAATGGAAAGGGATTCTTCTACTTCCTCGTGTTCGTGAAAACCTGCCTGCCCGGGTGCCAGGTGGGTTTGGTCGGCCTGCCGGATGAT
Source organism: Thermoflavifilum sp. (assembly GCA_019683625.1). GTDB lineage: Bacteria > Bacteroidota > Bacteroidia > Chitinophagales > Chitinophagaceae > Thermoflavifilum. The sequence goes on from JADGHY010000131.1 coordinate 6,155, forward strand.
GATGGGCGAGCTGCCACCCGTGATCATGCCGGGTTGGGGATGATGATCGGGAGTTACCGGAGCAGGAGCCATGGCAAAGCCGGCACGTTGAAACAGCGTTTCCGGATGTTGAAGGCTGACTCATATA
>JADGHY010000132.1 GCA_019683625.1 Thermoflavifilum sp.
AAAGATAGCTATTCAGAAATCCGGCCGCCTGCACGACGACTCGGTGAAGCTGCTCCAGGAGTGCGGGATTGACCTGCACAACGGGCTGAATAAGCTGAAGACCGAGGCCAGCAATTTTCCGCTGGAAGTGTATTTTCTGCGCGATGATGACATCCCGCAATATGTAGAAGACCAGGTGGCCGATGTGGGCATCGTGGGTGAAAACCTGATCCTGGAAAAAGAAAAAAATGTGCAGGTGGTGGAACAACTGGGATATGGCAAATGCAGACTCTCATTGGCTGTTCCCAAAGACCTGGATTACAGCAGCATCCACGACCTAAACGGTAAACGTATTGCCACAAGCTATCCGCATTTGCTCTCGAAATACCTGAGCCAGCATCATCTCAGCGCTGAAATTCATGAGATAAGCGGTTCCGTGGAAATTGCGCCCAGCATTGGCCTGGCCGATGCCATTTGCGATCTGGTAAGCAGCGGATCAACTTTGTTTATGAACGGACTGCGGGAAGTGGAAACCATCCTGCATTCCCAAGCCGTACTCATCAGCCATAATCGCCTGAATGAACATACTGCTGCCCTGCTGGAACAACTTCGCTTTCGTATCCAAGCCGTAAAAAAAGCCCGCTACAATAAATACATCCTGTTAAATGCCCCGAATGAAAAATTACCGGAAATCATTAAGCTATTGCCGGGCATGAAAAGCCCCACCATCCTGCCCCTGGCCGAATCGGGCTGGAGCTCGGTGCATTCCGTGGTCAATGAAAATGATTTCTGGGAAATCATCGAAAGCCTGAAAAAACATGGAGCACAGGGCATCCTGGTGGTGCCTATCGAGAAAATGATCATTTGAAAAATGGCATGTACACATGTGGACGATTATCCGATACCCTGAAAAATCAAGCTGGAAGGATTTGTTGAAGCGACCGGATGCCGATGCTTCAGACATTCGCCAAAAGGTGGAAGAAATACTCTCCCGCGTGCGGATGCAGGGCGACAAGGCTTTGTTTGAACTGACCAAACAGCTGGATGGTGTGGCGTTAGACCGGCTGGAATTTGAAGTGCCCCCGCCTGCCGCATCAGCTGCCAAGCTGCCAATTGAAGTGAAACAAGCCATTGACCTGGCTATGGAAAATATCCGGCAGTTCCACTTACCTCAGCTCGGAGGCCAACTGGAAGTGGAAACCATGGCCGGGGTCAGATGCTGGCAAAAATCTTTGCCCATTGAAACCGTTGGGTTGTACATTCCTGGTGGATCGGCACCCTTGTTTTCCACGTTGATGATGTTGGCCATCCCCGCACGGATCGCCGGCTGCCGGCAGCTGGTGGTATGTTCCCCGCCAATGAAAGATGGTGAGCTGCACCCCGCTTTGCTCTACATAGCAGGCTGTTGTGATATTCCTATCATTTACCGTGTGGGCGGTGCACAGGCCGTAGCTGCCATGGCCTGGGGCACAGCTACCATACCGCGGGTCGATAAGATCTTTGGGCCTGGGAACCGCTATGTGACTTTGGCCAAACAGCTGCTGCAGATGGAAGGCCTTGCCATAGATATGCCCGCAGGGCCCTCGGAGCTGGCTATCCTGGGCGACAACAGCTGTCCGCCCGAATTTGCCGCTGCCGACCTGCTCTCTCAGGCCGAACACGGACCCGACAGCCAGGTGTTGCTGGTGAGTACCGATGAAGCCTGGATAAAGCGGGTGCAACAAGCTTTGCAGGAACAACTCGCCGCCCTCCCGCGAAAAGATATGGCTACCCGCGCCCTTTCGCATAGCAAGGCATTGCTGGTGCACCATACCGATGAAGCCATTGCCCTGCTGAATGCCTATGCCCCGGAACACCTGATCTTGGCCTGCCGCGATGCCCGCCATCTGGCTTCTTCTGTTCAACATGCCGGATCGGTATTCATCGGCAATTATGCGCCGGAAAGCGTGGGTGATTATGCCTCGGGCACCAACCACACCTTGCCTACCTCTGGCTACGCACGCGCCTGGAGCGGTGTGCATGTAGACAGCTTCCGGAAAAAAATCAGTTTTCAGGAACTCACCCCGCAAGGCCTTCAGGCTATCGGGCCTGCCGTGGAGGTGCTTGCCCGCGCAGAAGGCTTGCAAGGCCATCAGCAGGCTGTTACCATCCGTCTTCGTCAGCTGGAAAATTTTACATCCACTGCTTCAACCTAAAACCATTCCACCGTGTTTAACCTGCAACGCCTCATCAGGCCCAATATTCAAGAGCTTATCCCCTACTCCTCGGCCAGAGATGAATTTTCCGGCAATGCTTATATTTTTTTAGATGCCAACGAAAACGCCTGGGGCTCGCCTTTAGACAAATCCTACAATCGCTATCCCGATCCCTTGCAACACCAGCTAAAGGCACGTATCGCAGAGCTGAAACAAGTGCCACCCGAACATATTTTTTTGGGTAATGGCAGTGACGAATGCATAGACCTGACGTTTCGGGCATTCTGCGAACCCGGGCAAGACGAAGTCATCATCTGCCCGCCCACCTATGGCATGTATGAAGTGTGCGCCCGCATTCAGGGAGCTATCATCCGGAAAGTGCCGCTGCTGCCCGACTTCGCATTAGATCTCTCCGGCATCCTTGAGGCCATCACCCCCCACACCAAACTCATCATCCTTTGTTCACCCAATAATCCTACAGGCAACTGCTTTTCCCGCGAAGCTATCTACACCTTATTGCGTCGGTTTGAAGGCATCGTGGCCATTGATGAAGCCTATATTGATTTTGCTTCTCAACCTGGTTTTTTGCCTGAATTGGATCAATTCCCTAACCTCATCCTCTGGCAAACCTTTTCCAAGGCCTGGGGACTGGCAGGCTTGCGTGTGGGCATGGCCTTCGCCTCTCCGGCCATCATTCAGGTGTTGAATAAAATCAAATATCCTTACAACATCAGCCAATTAACCCAGGATACCTTGCTGCAAGCATTGGCCCGTGCCGACCAGGTGCAACATTGGAAGGAAATCACCATCCAGCAAAGAACATGGCTCAGACAAGCCTTGCAGCCCCTGCAGATTGTAGAAAAAATATATCCCAGTGAAGCCAATTTTTTACTGGTGAAAATGAAACAGGCCAGAAAGATCTACGAGTATCTGCTGCAACAAGGCACAGTGGTTCGCGATCGAAGCCAGGTGATTCTCTGTGAGGATAGCCTGCGCATTACCATTGGCCGGCCCGAGGAAAACAAGATGTTGATCGCACAACTGAAAGCCTACGAGCAACAAGCGCTCGGGTCGCAGGTTTCCATACATGATCCTTTAAAAGATTAAACCCATGTTGCCTAAAGTATTGTTCATCGACCGCGATGGCACCTTGATTCAGGAACCACCCGACCATCAGGTGGACGATTTCTCCAAACTCATCTTTGTTCCCGAAATGCTGCAATACCTGCCACGCATTGCACGGGAGCTGGACTTTATTTTGGTGATGGTCACCAACCAGGATGGCCTGGGCACGGCCAGCTTTCCGGAAGAACGCTTCTGGCCCATCCAGCATTTGCTGATTCGTACCCTTGAAAACGAAGGGGTGCATTTTGCCGATGTTTTTATAGATCGTTCTTTCCCCGAAGAACGGCGGCCTACCCGCAAGCCCGGCACAGGCATGATGGGCAAATACCTGGATGCACACAAATATGATCTGGCAAATTCTTTCGTGATTGGCGACAGGATCACAGATGTGCTGTTTGCCCGCAACCTTGGCTGCAAGGCCATTTGGCTCAACAACGGAACAGCGTTGGGTGCAGAAGAAATATCAACTACAATGCAACAAGAACTTATGGCAACGGTAGCCCTGGAAACCACCAGCTGGAAAAAGATTTATGAATGGCTGAAGCTGGGACAGCGCAGGGCTGTACGCCACCGCCTGACCGCCGAAACAGATGTGTATGTGCAACTGAATCTGGACGGGACAGGCAAAGCCGATATTGCTACCGGACTGGGGTTCTTCGACCACATGCTGCATCAACTCGCACGCCATGGCCAGATAGATCTTACCGTACAAGTGCGTGGCGACTTACACGTGGATGAGCATCATACCATTGAAGATACTGCCATCGCGCTGGGTGAAGCTCTGGCAGCAGCCCTGGGCAATAAACTCGGCATTGAACGCTATGGATATTGCCTGCCGATGGACGATGCCCAGGCACAAGTGACCCTCGACCTGGGAGGCAGAAGCTGGCTGGTATGGGAAGCACAATTTCATCGGGAAAAAATCGGTGATATGCCCACCGAAATGTTTATGCATTTCTTTAAATCGCTATCCGATGCAGCGAAATGCAACTTACATATCCGGGCTACCGGAGAAAATGAACATCATAAGATTGAGGCCATTTTTAAAGCCTTTGCAAAAGCACTGAAAATGGCTGTCAAACGGGATCCAGATCATCCACAGCTGCCCAGTACCAAAGGCGTTTTGTAAAAAAATTTTGCATTTTATCAAATTCTGCTGCAAATTTGCACCATCATGAACGTTAAGCATGTACATATCAGCTGGTGGTGGCACGGCGTAAGCAAAGCAACGCTGTGATTCAGCACCTGTGTACATGCATAAACGAACACATTACTGGGAAGGCTCGCTGAACACAGCGAGCCTTCCGCGTTTCAGGACCCTGGTGAAGGATACAAATGTCAACCAATATGAAACCTGTTCAGATTCGTACCCGTTCCAAACGCTTGCTGGCCGATGTATTTACACCGGTTGGCATTTATCTGCGCATCCGCGATCGCTATCCGGGCAGCATCCTGCTGGAAAGCACCGATTATCATGCGGCAGAGAACAGCTTTTCCTTCATCTGCATTCAACCTATTGCAGGCATGGAAATGCGTTCGCTGCACGAATTTGAATGTAAATATCCGCTGGAGGCTCCGGAGCGCCACAATGTGAAAGATCCGCAACAGATGATGGAACAATTTCACACATTTCTGCAGCGCTTTCAATTCAGCGGCCAGTCGCCCGTACCCGTAACAGAAGGCATGTTTGGCTATACGGCCTATGATGCGGTACAGTTTTTTGAACATATTCAATTATCTGCGCCTGCCGATGCATCCATGATTCCCTTCATGCGCTATCGGTTTTATCAATATGTGATTGCGATTAATCATTTTAAAGACGAACTATACCTGTGTGAAAATCAGATTGAAGGACTGCCTTCAGAATTCGAACAGATTGAAACCCTTATCCGGCGCAAGGATGTACCCGTATATCCTTTTCAACGAAAAGGCGGCGAACAAGCCGATATGACGGATGCAGATTATATGCAGATGGTAGAAAAAGGTATTGCCCATTGCCACCGGGGTGATGTTTTTCAGATCGTGCTCTCGCGCAGCTTTGCACAATCTTTTACCGGTGATGAATTTAATGTTTATCGGCAGCTTCGCTCCATCAATCCATCGCCTTATCTGTTTTATTTTGATTATGGCAATTATCGGCTGATGGGTTCATCACCGGAATCCCAGCTGATTATTCGCAACGGCAAAGCCACCATCCATCCTATTGCCGGCACTTTCCGCCGCACCGGCGATGATGAAACCGATGAAATGCTGGCACGCAAGCTGGAGGCCGATCCCAAGGAAAATGCCGAACATGTGATGTTGGTCGACCTGGCACGTAACGACCTCAGCAGGTATGCAGAAGATGTGCAAGTAACTTCTTATCGGAAAGTACAATATTATTCTCATGTGATTCATCTGGTCAGTGAAGTCACGGGCCGGATCAATGGCAAGGCCAATCCATTTGCCGTGCTGGCAGCCACCTTTCCGGCAGGTACTTTATCGGGTGCACCAAAATACCGGGCCATGCAGCTGATTGACCAGTATGAACGTTCGGCGCGAAGCTATTATGGTGGCTGTATAGGCTTTGTGGGATTTAACGGCGAGTTCAACCACGCCATCATGATCCGCACCCTGCTCAGCAAGGGAAACACGCTTTATTATCGCGGCGGCGCCGGCATCGTAGCCCAGTCTAACCCGTCATCCGAAGTGCAGGAAGTCCATAATAAACTCAATGCCCTGCGTACCGCCATCGAAATGGCCGAACAAACCCATTGATTCATTTTCCAACCCAGCCTTATGCGTATTCTGGTTTTTGATAACTACGACTCATTCACTTACAACCTGGTACATTTGGTGCGCAAGCTAAGTACCGCACCTGTGGATGTATTCCGAAATGATGAAATTCCTCTGGAAAAAATTACCGCCTACGATAAAATTATCCTTTCTCCCGGACCAGGCATTCCGGAAG
>JADGHY010000133.1 GCA_019683625.1 Thermoflavifilum sp.
ATCTCTACACACAGCATTTCGTCGGCATCGTCAGTTTTTTATTAGATACAAGAATTGTGATGATGTTTGATACAAGATAATATAAAGTTAACCCGGCTGCCAGGCTATTGAAAAAGCCCAGGAAAAAGATGGGCAGGATAAACGGCATGTATTTCATGAATGCCATTTCCTGTCCGCCTGCATTTCCTGCAGCAGCCATGTTGTTCTTATTGTAAAATGCCATCACTAAACTGGTGAGCGTCATCAGCAGCGTGAGTAAACTCACATGATCACCATACAGCGGAATCTTAAATGGCAAATTGAGAATAGAATCATAGGTGCTTAAATCCTTTACCCATAGAAAATGTTGCTGACGAAGCTGAATGGCCGACATGAATAAGCTGTATAAGGCAAAAAATATGGGAATTTGCAGCAATGCCGGCACACAACCTCCTAATGGGCTCACGCCAGCCATGCGAAACAGCTTCATCTGCTCCATAGCAAATTTCTGCTGATCATCTTTATATTTTTTGCGAAGCTCATCCAACTCGGGTTTTAACACCTTCATCTTGGCTTGTGAAAGATAACTCTTGTATGTTAACGGCGAAATCAGCAGCCTGATGACAATAGTGAGCAAGATAATAACAATGCCCCAGTCGCCAATCCATTTGCCTAACAGCAAAAACACCGGCAGGATAATCCATTTATTGATATATTTCACAAAAGCATAAATACCATATCCCAGTGGAATAATATTTTCGATGCCAATATGATAACTTTTCAACAAGGCATAATCATTGGGGCTGTACAACAATTGGAGATGATAGGAAACCTCCGACTGGTGGGTATAAGGAAGTTTCAGTACAGCCTGCATCTGGCCAACAATATCTGCTTCGTGCTCCGGCAATTGCCCTTGTACCTCGCCGCCCGCAAATGTTCCGTTGGTATGAATAATGCTTACATTAAAAAACTCTTCCCGCAGGCTTATCCATTGCAGCGGTTGATTAAAATCTTTTTGTTGGGTTTTAATAAAACTAAAATAATCAATATCAGAATGGCCGTTTACAGAAGCCTTAAAATATAATTGCAAATCACGACGCTCAACCGTGATGTCTTTTTCTTGATGATTGGCCTGTACTTGCCACAGCAGTTGAATCTGCTGATCTGCAGCAGGAATGTATTGATCCATCCCTACCAACCTGATCTGCCAGTCGATGCGATAATCGTTGGGATGGATCCGGTACTCATATTCCAGATATTGATGGGAACTGTTTAACGGCAAACGATATCGGATGAGATAATCATGATCGGCAAGTTGCTGTATAGTATCGAGCTGAAAATATAATGCAGATGTTTGAAGAGGAACAGCGTTGGTGGCAGGGATTAGCAAGGATAACTGATCGTATGGATTTCCCTTGAGCATCAAGGGTTTTCCGGTGTAAGTCTGATAGTGATTCAGTATTACCTGTTTGGGAACAGCACCTTTGCTGCTGAAAACAATTTGCAGCACACCATTATTTATCGTATCGAGACGTTCTACGCCTTGGTGAGCGATTGCCGGCCAAGCTGCAAGGCTATCGGCCTGAGAGGCGGTGGTATCGGTCAGATGCGAAAGGCTGTCGGCAGGAACAGTAGCCTGAGCCTTTGCCAGGGAATCCTGTTGGGCTTTGAAGCGCAAATACTTTTCCTGAGCCTGCTGATTGTAATACAAATAGCCCACCACCAGCAGGCTGAGCAGAATAAATCCAATAACCGAGTTTCTATCCATCATGAGTAATATCCTTAACCTGGCCGGAATTTATGCAATATCTGTTTCCCGGCTCTGATTTTTGACCTGCAAAGGTAAGAAAAAGGCCAATGGTGATTTAAATGGCATGAATGGAACTTTCGGCATGCAATGGATTGGAAGCTTTTCGTCCTTCCGCATAGCTCTTGGCGGCCTTGATAAAAGCCACAAAAGCCGGATGCGGATTTTCCACCGTGCTTTTCAGCTCCGGGTGATACTGGCATCCAAAAAAGAAAGGATGTCCGGGTAGTTCAATGATCTCCACCAGTCCGGTCTCTGGATTGATGCCTGAAGCAATCATGCCTGCTTTTTCCATGGCTTCCAGATAGCGGTTGTTGAATTCATATCTGTGCCGGTGGCGTTCGCTAATCATGCGGGTACCATAAATTTTTTCGGCCAAAGTGCCGGGTTTAATCTCGCAGGGATAAGCACCCAGCCGCATGGTTCCACCTTTGGCCGTGATTTTCTTCTGTTCTTCCATGAGGTCGATAACCGGATCGGGGGTAGCCGGATTCATCTCGGTGGAATGAGCTTCTGCCAGGCCCATCACGTGGCGGGCAAATTCGATCACTGCACATTGCATGCCCAGGCAGATGCCAAAGAAGGGAATCTGATGCTCGCGGGCATATTGTATGGCTGCAATTTTTCCTTCAATGCCCCGATGACCGAAACCCGGCGCCACCAGCACGCCATCTAAGCCGGCCAGTTTTTCTTCCACATTTTCCGGCGTGATAAACTCGGAATGAATATATTGCACCACCACCTTGCATTCGTTCACCGCACCGGCGTGGATGAAAGATTCCAATATGGATTTGTAGGCATCCTGTAATTCCACATATTTCCCCACAAGCCCTACAGTGACTTTCGATTTGGGATATTTAAGTTTATCCAAAAATTCACGCCAGCGGGAGAGCTCCGGTTCCTGGCGGATAGGAATATGCAATTTTTGCATGCAAATCACGTCTAATTTCTCCCGCATCATTTCCAGCGGCACTTCATAGATAGTGGGCACATCGTTGGCTTCGATGACTGCATCTACATTCACATTGCAAAAAAGAGCTATTTTCTTTTTTAAGTCGTAGGTCATGGGCTCTTCCGTGCGGCATACAATAATATCGGGATGAACGCCATTCTCGCTTAGCATGCGCACGGAGTGCTGGGTAGGTTTGGTTTTCAGCTCTTTTGCTGCCCGCAGATAAGGAATGAGGGTGAGATGCACGACCAGGCAATTTTCATTGCCTAATTCCCATTGCAGCTGACGCACAGCCTCAATGTAAGGTAAAGATTCAATATCTCCTACCGTGCCCCCTACTTCCGTGATGACAATATCATACTGGCCTTCATTGCCCAACAGCAATACCCTGCGTTTAATTTCGTCGGTGATGTGGGGAATGACCTGCACCGTTTTGCCCAGATAGGCACCCTCACGCTCTTTGTTGATCACCGTCTGGTAAATGCGGCCCGTAGTGACGTTGTTGGCCTGGGAAGTGGGTCGATTCAAAAAACGTTCATAATGCCCGAGGTCAAGATCGGTTTCTGCTCCATCTTCAGTTACATAGCATTCACCATGTTCGTAAGGATTTAAAGTGCCCGGATCCACATTGATGTAGGGATCAAATTTTTGAATGGTTACCCGTAAACCCCTGGCTTGTAGTAATTTGGCAAGAGAAGCAGCAATGATTCCTTTTCCAAGCGAAGAGGTAACGCCACCGGTCACGAAAATATATTTAGCCATAAGCAGAATGATTTCGCATGCAGGTGACCTCAGGGAAAATAGGCAAACACAGTATCCGGATGGAGGGTATTTTCCACGTGGTCGGACAAAATTACAATTTTTTCTCCCCCTGCAAAATCTTATCCGGTGCTCATCTGAAAAGGTTGTGCATATCTGCAAAACTTCCTGTAGGTTTGTGCTGCATTTGAAAAATAAACATGGAAAATCATTTTTCTCCTAAAAAACCAAAAGATTCGCTGGTGGTGATGACGGAACTGGTATTGCCCAACGATACCAACACGTTTGGAAATCTGATGGGAGGCCGACTGATGTATTGGATGGATATTGCCGCCGCACTGGCTTCGATGAAACATTGCGGCAGTCCCGTGGTCACGGCTTCCGTGGATAATATTTCTTTTGAAAATCCGATTCGCCTGGGCAATGTCGTGCATATTGAGGCCAAGGTATCGCGGGCGTTTCATACTTCCATGGAAGTCCATATTTCTGTGTGGAGTGAAGATACCCTGCAGCATTTTCGCTACCGCTCCAATGAAGCTTATTATACCTTTGTGGCCATTGACCCCAATGGGAAACCCAAGCCCGTTCCGCCCCTGGAGCCGGAAACCGAGGAAGAGAAACAACTCTACGAAGGTGCCCTGCGACGCCGGCAACTGCGTTTGATCCTAAGCGGAAAAATGAAACCGGAAGATGCGGATGAATTAAAGGCACTTTTTCAGGTATCTGCCAGCGATCCACTCGCCCACCCCGAAACCTAATCTTCCGGAAAATATGCATCTATAAATGCTTGAACCTGTGCATTGATCTCATCTGCCCGGTCGAGTATCATCAGATGCGTGCCCCCATGAATGACCCGATCCGGCTTTTTTACAAAACAGATGGGCAACATATGATCCCGATCACCGTGAATGTGCGTGTACGGGCATGCTAAAGCGTGATTTTCCCAGCTAATGACTTTTTGCCAGGCCCAGCGAAAAAACACTTCATCTGTTTCCTCAATGATTTTTTTCAAGAGTTGAAACGTGGCTTCGGTTTCCGGGCCAAACAGCCATTTGCCCAACCAGACACCCAACACCTGCAGCCATGGGTAAGGAAGCCAGCGATGAACGGGCAATAGGTGCAACAACTGGAAATAGGGCGGAAGCTCTGCAGAGGATTTGACGCTGGAAATTAATATCAACCCCTTTACCGGCCTAAGCCTGCTGATCTCTATGGCCATCATCCCGCCAAACGACATGCCCAGCAATACGGGCTCAGGCGATAAAATCTGTGCATTGAGTCGCCCGGCATAGGCCGACATGGTTTCCCTTTTCTCTGGCCTGATCCAATGCACGGGATGCAATTGGCATCTGTTGAGCCGAAGCCGCTGAAAAATGCGCTGATCTGCACCTAATCCGGAGATCAGATAAACATCTGGCATACTGAAAAAGAAAGTTAGGGAAAATGTGTAGAAAGGGAAACATTTGGCTATCACAAAGAGCAGATGCAAGACCGGCGTAAACAAAAACCCCGGATCAGTGGTGATCCGGGGTTTGATGAAGTTATCCACAAAGTCAGGAAGCCGATTTATCTTCTTCGCCAGATTTATGTTGCTTATTTTCCTGTTCTTCCTGCTTCATTTTTTCCTTGATTTCAGCCAGGATGCCTAAATCGCCCAACGTAGCTTTTTCAATCTTGGATTGTACATTCTTCACGGCCTTGCGGGTTTTTTCGGCTTCGGCTTTCTTTTCTTTATGAGCAGCTTCGCGTTCCTGATGTTTCCGCTGTTCCCACACTTTGGTATGGGATACCACGATGCGTTTTTCCGCCCGGTCAAATTCTTGAATCATCACGTCTATGACATCATCAACCTGAATGGGATGATCATCTTCTGTTTTCAGCTGACGGGCCGGCGCGAAAGCTTCTACTCCATATTGCAACTGGATGATGGCGCCTTTTTCGTCTTTTTTCACCACAGTACCTTGGTGAATGGAACCAATCGGGAAGATGGTTTCAAAGGTATTCCAGGGATCTTCTTCCAGCTGCTTGTGCCCCAGTGAAAGCTTGCGGTTTTGTTTGTCGATGCTGAGGATAACCACTTCAATTTCTTCACCGGGCTTGGTGTATTCACTGGGATGGTTATACCGTTTGGTCCAGCTCAGGTCTGAAATATGAATCATGCCTCCGATACCGGGTTCCAGTTCCACAAACACCCCATAAGGGGTAAGGTTTTTCACGATGCCCTTATGACGACTGTCAACCGGATATTTTTCCTCAATATTTTCCCAGGGATCGGGAGTGAGCTGTTTGATGGATAGGCTCATTTTCCTTTCTTCCCGGTTGAGTGTCACGATCACGGCCTCATGCTCATCGCCCAGTTTAAAGAATTCCTTGGCATTGACCGGAGTAGATGCCCAGCTTACTTCCGATACATGTACCAACCCTTCTACTCCCGGCAGGATTTCCAAAAATGCGCCGTAGTCTTCAATATTCACCACTTTGCCTTTCACACGGGCTCCTTCCTTGATGTTTTCTGGCAAGGTATCCCAGGGATGTGGCATCAGTTGCTTGTAACCCAGGCTGATGCGTTTCTTTTCATCATCAAAATCCAGCACCACCACATTGATTTTCTGGTCGAGCTTCAGCACTTCGCTGGGATGTGAAATGCGCCCCCAACTGATATCGGTGATATAAAGCAAGCCGTCTACACCACCCAGATCAATGAATGCTCCAAAGTCAGTGAT
>JADGHY010000134.1 GCA_019683625.1 Thermoflavifilum sp.
GTTTTAAATAAGGTGTATATGACGCTACAAAAATGCAAAGCAGTGATCATGCTGCTGATGTTATGGCCTGTATGTTATTTCACATCTTCTGCTCAGCAGCAAAGCCCGGAATCTGTTTATGATCAGCACGAGGTATGGAATCCGGTGTTTTACACGTACAATGGCAATGAATACCGCAGTGCTACGGGAGAGCCAGGGCCTAAGTACTGGCAAAACAGGGCCGATTATGTGATTCATGCCACCCTGGATACCACTACACACACCATCACGGGGGAGGTGCTGATCACTTATCGCAACAACAGTCCGGATGCTTTGCCATTTTTATGGTTGCAATTAGATCAGAATATTTACCGAAAAGATTCCCGGGGCGAGGCCACCAGTCCGGTTACCGGAGGTCGTTTTGCCAATAAATCTTTTACCCAGGGAGATGAAATCAAAAGTGTGGAAATCATCCGGGATGGGAAAACGGAGAAAGCTGATTATCTGGTGAATGATACCCGCATGCAGATTCGGCTGCAGACGCCCCTTAAAGCGCAGGGTGGCAGCTTGCAGATTCGCATTCGCTATGCATTTGAAGTACCTCAATATGGGACAGATCGCATGGGACGTTTGCTCACCAGAAATGGTTGGATCTATGAAATAGCCCAGTGGTATCCCCGCATGGAAGTGTATGATGATGTGCTGGGATGGAACACCATTCCTTATCTGGGTGCCGGTGAATTTTATCTGGAATACGGAGATTTTGATTATTACATCACGGTTCCGGCCAACATGATTGTGGTGGGCTCAGGCGAATTGCAAAATCCCAGCCAGGTGCTCACTCCCACCGAAATAGCCCGGCTGAACAAAGCCCGTAACAGCGATGCCACGGTGATGGTTCACGATTCCACAGATGTCACCAACCCCCATTTCCGGCCCATGAAAGGCAATCTCACCTGGCATTTTAAGATGTTCAATGCCCGCGATGTATCCTGGGCCGCCTCCAAAGCCTTTATGTGGGATGCAGCCAGAATCAATTTGCCTAATGGCAAGCATGCCCTGGCCCAATCTGTGTACCCTGTAGAAAGCGCGGGTGCCGATGCCTGGAGTCGCTCAACCGAATTTGTAAAAGGTTGTATTGAACTCTATTCTCAGGAATGGTATCCATATACCTATCCCGTAGCCACCAATGTGGCCGGCATCGTCAACGGCATGGAATATCCCGGTATTGTTTTCTGTTCCTATCGGTCCAGAGGACGCGGTTTATGGGGTGTTACGAATCACGAGTTTGGCCATAACTGGTTCCCCATGATTGTGGGATCCAACGAACGCAAATATCCGTGGATGGATGAAGGCTTCAACACTTTCATCAATGATATTGACACCAAAGTCTTTAACCATGGAGAATTTTATCGGAAAACCGATGTGCAGCGCGAAGCCCAATATATGTTTGGAGAGAATGCCGAACCCATTATGACGATTCCCGATGTGATCCAGGCCAATTATCTGGGTGTGGCAGCCTATTCCAAGCCGGCTCTGGGCTTGCATATTCTCCGGAAATATATTCTTGGCCCGGATCGGTTCGACTATGCTTTTCGTACTTATATCCAACGGTGGGCATTCAAACACCCCACTCCGTGGGATTTCTTCCATACGATGGAAAATGCCGGTGGAGAAGATCTCTCATGGTTCTTCCGCGAATGGTTTTTCACCACCTGGAAACTCGATCAGGCGGTAGAATCTGTTCAATATGTGGATGATGACACCACCAAAGGTGCACTGATTACGATTGCCAACCTGCAAAAGATGGCTTTGCCCGTGGTCATGGCCATTGAGCTGTCGGATGGACATACCGATACCGTACAACTCCCTGCCGAAATCTGGCAACGTGGAGCGGAATGGACGTTCAAATATGATTGCAACAGGCGCATTGCGAGCATCGTCATTGATCCTGAACATGATTTTCCGGATATCAATCCAGATAACAACAGCTGGCACATGAAGCAAGAAAAGCCCGTTCCACAGGGTGTAAGCGCCACGGATATTATCCAGAAATACATCCAGGCCATAGGAGGTGCAGATAAATTGAATAGTGTGCGCGACCTATCTATCACATCTGTAGCTTCATTGGGTGATGAGGATATCAATTTTATCACGAAATACAGGAAACCTAACGATTACCTGATGGAAGTAACTGCCGCCAGTTTATCGCAACCGGCCGTACATATTTTGGTAAAAGGAGATAGTGTGGCCGTGCAACAAATGGGCAACGAAGTGCCCTTGAGTCCCGATCGCAAGAAAATGCTGCAGCAGGAAGCCATCATGTTTCCGGTGTTGCAATATTTGCAAGCTGATTATCAGAAAACCCTTGCACCGCAGATGGAATATCTGGACTCCACCTGGGTGTATGTGGTGACGATCACCACGCCCGACCACCGGGAAATCAAAAATTATTATGCAGCGGATTCGGGACTGTTGTTGAAATCGGTTACTACCACACAAGGGCCAATGGGTGGCATGAGCATAGAACAGGTTACTACGGATTACCGGCCGGTGAATGGTATTCTATTCCCCTTTACGATCGTGAGCAACAACATGGGACAGGATATTAAGATGCAGGTAAAAGAAATCAAGGTGAATAGTGGTCTCACGGATGCCGATTTTAAGTAAACGGGAATGCAACAGGCTTTCATGCCCACCCGTCATTCCGAGCGTAAGCGAGGAATCTGGTGAATGAATGTTTGCGTCATTCCGAACGAAGTGAGGAACCTGGCGAATAATCGCACAAAGCCCATCAACAGCCTGCCGCTGGTGACCAGATCCCTCCCCCGGCTTAGCTGGGGTCGGGATTGGGACGAATAATTTCGGGATAAGGACGCAAGGGGAAAAGCATGCATATTTCAAATAGGTTTGTTATTTTGCCGCAACACCTTAGATCAAACGGCGATTCACTTTGTTACTCAGGCATATACCTTTTCTCAAGGCTGTATTTTTTTACAGCATTACTGCGTTTGGCGGGCCTCAGGGGCATCTGGCCATGATGATTAAAACCTTCGTAGAAAAGCGCAAGGATGTGACCTTAGAAGAGTTGATGGAGTTCACAGCCTTCTGCCAGCTATTGCCCGGGGCATCGTCCACACAAACGATTACCCTGATTGGTTACAAACGAGGTGGTGTAGTGCTGGCCATTCTCACCCTGCTTATCTGGATCACGCCGGCCTGTGTACTCATGGGCTTACTGTCGTTCGTGGTCACGTATTTCCATCAGGATTTAAAAGTGTTTCGCTTTGTGCAGCCCATGGCGGTAGGCTTTCTGGGATATGCCGGTTTCAAGGCCTTTAAGATTAGCGTAAAAAACTATGCAACAGCCGGCATCATGGTTGGCGCTCTGGTGCTAACGGTATTGTTTCGTTCGCCATGGGTATTTCCTTCGGTAATCATAGCCGGCGGTGTGGTATCGAATTTCAGCAACAAACGCATACCCGATATTCCCGGCAAGCGCCGCAAGATTCAATGGGCGAATCTGTGGCTGTTTGCCTTAATTTTCGTGTTAGCTGGTGTGTTGAGTGAAGTCACCAAGGAAAGGCCTTTTCGGTTATTTGAAAACTTTTACCGGTTTGGAAGCATTGTTTTTGGGGGCGGACAGGTGCTGATTGCGGCCATGCTCGATCAGTATGTGATTCGGAAAAATCATATTCCCCTGATGACCCCGCAGGAATTTCTTACCGGAGCGGGTATGGTACAGGCCATACCTGGCCCCACCTTTTCGGTGGCATCCTTTGTGGGAGGCATGGTCATGCGGGATATGGGGAAAGCTTATCAGGTGTTGGGTTGTGTGATTGGCTCTATTGCGATTTTTTTACCCAGCCTGCTGCTTTTGTTATTTTTCTATCCCATCTGGCAAAACCTGAAACGATACGTGTACGTATTTCGGGCTTTGGAAGGCATTAATGCTGCAGTGGTGGGCATCATGTGGGCAGCTACCATGATTTTGCTCAGCTCTCTGGGTATCGAATGGATGAATGTGTTGGTGGTTTTGGCCACTTTTTGCCTGCTGCAATTCACCCGCATCCCTGCACCCGTGATCGTGGTGTGTTGTTTGCTATTAGGCTGGCTGGTCCCTTAATTTTTCAATTGCGCATATACCTTGCATTTTTAGCTCCGAAGTTTGCCGCTCGCTAATCGGGGCAAACGTTGCCTTTGAATTTTAGTGATTTGGCGAATTTGCCTGTATTTTTTACACAATTCGGGGTGGGGCTGTATGCCTGATTTTTTTACTTTTAAAAATGCATGAAAACATGCAAAATAAACGACAAACCGGAGCCTTGCAGTTTGTTAAGACCCGTCTGTATGGGTGGACATGGGAGGTATGTCCCCTGGTTAGGTTGATAGCACAACATTCAGATTAGTACACGGCGATTGGTTTGAGAAATGCCGTACCCCTTCACGGGTAACGGTGAGAATCTTTTCCATCCTATTGAAAACCGGCCATAGGCCACGAGGCTTGTGGGCGAGCGGAAGACGAATTCATGCAGAAAGTCCCGGGCAAAACGTGCATGGGACTAAGATGGCGAAGCTGCACCCCGAGATAAACAGAAAATTCCGGTGCAAGGGATAGGATAGTTTAAATTTGTTGATATCCTCACAGATATGGAACATCGGCCACACTGGTATGCGGTATATACCCGTCCGCGATGGGAAAAGAAGATTGCGGCACAGATGCAGCAAAGAGGCATTGCCCATTATTGTCCTTTGCAAAAAGCGCGGCATCAATGGAGTGATCGCATTAAAATTGTCGAGGAGCCTTTATTTCGTTCGTATGTTTTCGTACATATTTGCCTGGCCGAACAACAAACTGCTGTGCGCATGGTGCCCGGCGTCATCAACTTTGTATACTGGAATGGCAAGCCAGCTGTTATCCGCGATGAAGAAATAGATACCATTAAACGTTTTCTCAAAGAATATCACTGTGTAACCGCCTACCCGCTGCAGCCGGGGCAGAAAGTGAGGATTGTGGATGGTGTGCTGATGGATCAGGAAGGGGTGGTGCAAAAGATTCACGGGAAAAAGGTGTATGTGGTATTAGAGACCATAGGATATGCATTGGTAGCCGAATTTGATCAGGGGAGCCTGCAGCCGGTTCAGGAATAATTTGTGTGTTAACTTCAGGTTTAGGGTATTTTCTTGTATTGCTTGGGGTTGGTTTATCTGGGAGCAAGAACAGACGGGTTCATAGAGCTGTTTCATCAGGTTTTGTTTTTCATATCAACTGGTTTATGTTACATAAACGCACTTGTTGGCAGGCTCATTTCAGCAGATGTTTGTTTTTATGGGCATCATGGGCAATGCTGGCTGCAGGTTGTGTCAGCCAGCGCAAATTGATTCAGCAAACGGTATATTTGAATCAGGGCATAGACACTGCATTGGTGAGCCAATACACCCTGAAAGATCCCGTGATTCAGCCGGGTGATTTGTTGCAAATTCAAATTATTTCCACCAGTTCAGCTACCAATGCCCTGTTCAATGCGGCTTATGGGGAACCCTTTACCACAAGCCAGCCGCTGACAAATTCCTTGGCTGCCTGGCAAAATGCATCAGCATCTATGAACATGGAAAACGTGTCGCCAGCCACGGGAAGCTATCAGGTAAGTCTCACAGAGGGCAAGCTGCAATTGCCCTGGCTGGGCAGCTTCGAGGCAGCCGGCAAAACCAAATCCCAGCTGGAACAGGAAATTCAACAACGGGCCAGCCAATACCTGAAAGAGCAGCCTATCGTAAACATTCGTTTCCTGAATTATCGGGTTACTTTTGTAGGTGATGTGCGCAATCCGGGTTCGTTTGTACTACCCTCAGAGCGGATTACCCTTTTAGATGGCTTAGGCATGGCAGGAGGACTAATTCCCGGTGCAGATGTGCAGCATTTGTTGCTCATCCGTGAAGAGAATGGTCATCGGCAGTTTTATCAGATTGATTTGACCCTGGGAAATATTTTTAACCAACCTTATTATTACCTGAAGCAAAACGATGTCATTTATATTCCGCCCACGGGCAGGGAACTTGCCAGTCAGGATCAGCTCACTGCACGGCGGTTTCAGCTGATTCAGATCGGGTTAACGGCTATCAATATTCTGGTAATCATTCTTCAACATGTGAAATTTTAAGGTATAGGTA
>JADGHY010000135.1 GCA_019683625.1 Thermoflavifilum sp.
CCGTAGGTCTCCTGTCCCCGCCCCCAGCGCGGATCCCGAAAAATGTTGATGTTCGGCGTCCAAAACGTCAATCCCCCATACTGCTCATACCTGCCCCTGGCTGCCCCCTCCTTATACATCGCCCGCGCCTCATCCGATATCGCCGTGGCCACCTCATACACCAGGCTGTCGTCAAAACTGGCCGCCATCCCTATCGGCTCCGGAAATATCGTAGCCACACCCGACCGCGCCACCCCATGCAAAGCCTCGCTCCACCAATTATACGCCGGGATGTGCAAACGCGGTATGGCCGCACTCGCATTCTGCAACTGCGATACCTTCTCCTCCAACGTCATCCTCCCCAGCAAATCCCTGATCCGCTCCCTAATCGGTAAATCCGGATTTAAATAACCTAAACTGTCCTGGGCTATGGCTGATGAAATCAGGCAGGAAATCAATAAACAGGTCATCCAGGTAGTGCGGAAATAAGGCTTTACGACCATACGATAGAATTTTCGCTGAATTTACGGCTCAGGGCTTAATCTTAGCTTCACTTAATCCATGCTCCCGGTTTTTATTTCCCTGTAAATGTAGAAACATTTTTCAAATTATGAAACCGATTTCATTATTTTTTCCAAAAAATAAATTTTTAATTTAGTGCCGTAAATGAAAAAACGATTTCATAAACCTGAATCTAACCCACTGATTCAGCTTAACCTGTAAAACATGTTCCGTGAAAGATTCCAGAGAGGTTACCATTTATGATATAGCAAGGCAACTCCATATTTCACCTGCTACGGTAAGCCGGGGATTGAACAACCATCCGGCTGTGAGCAAAAAAACGCGTCAGAGAATTCTTGAAGCAGCCCGTGCCCTGGGTTATCGTTCCAATACCTTTGCCAGCAGCCTGCGCAAGCAACGCACCAATACCTTAGGGGTGATTGTGCCGAAGCTGAACAGCCATTTTGTATCGTCTGTATTGGCTGGCATTGAAAAAATAGCAAATGAAGCCGGGTATAACCTGATTATTTCCCAATCTCTTGAATCGG
This sequence comes from Thermoflavifilum sp., assembly GCA_019683625.1. Lineage (GTDB taxonomy): Bacteria > Bacteroidota > Bacteroidia > Chitinophagales > Chitinophagaceae > Thermoflavifilum. Next base: position 1,029 of record JADGHY010000135.1, read on the forward strand.
CCCAGAAAGAAGTGGCCAATGCCAATACCATGTTTAAAAGCCGGGTGGATGGATTAATCGTGTCGCTGGCTTTCGATACACAAGATTTGCATCATTTCGACCCTTTCTTTGAAAAAGGGATCCCCGTGATTTTCTTCGACCGGGTGGAACAACGGCTGCCTTCCTGTACCCATATCGTCATTGACAACCAGAAAGCCGGATACCAGGCCACCGAACACCTGATTGAACAAGGCTGCCGCCGCATTCTGCACATCACAGGAAACCTCACGCGCAATGTCTATGCCGATCGGCTGAAAGGATATCAACAGGCGCTGAAAGCCCATGGCTTGCGCTTTCAGGAAACCGATGTGATAGTGAGTATGCTCGATGAAAAAAGTGCCTGGGAAACGGGCCAGCATATTGCAGCAATGCGCCCCCTGCCCGATGGTTTGTTTGTGGCCAACGATACCTTTGCCGCAATTTGCATGCAGGCACTAAAGCAAAAAGGTATCCGTGTACCTGATGACATAGCCATCGTAGGGTTCAATGATGACCTGGTGAGTCGTGTGGTGGAGCCCCCATTAACCACGGTGCATTATCCGGGTCAGGAGATGGGTGAATTAGTGGCTCGTCATCTGATCAATCACCTGCAAGGTACAGTGCCCTTAACCCATACGCATACCATTATCATCCATTCTGAGCTAATCATCCGCCAATCTTCTCTTCGCAACAAACCAGCTTAATTGGATTCCTTCAAAATGATAAACTATGTATTCAGCACAAGCAGTAGCAGTGATTACGGGTGGAGCTTCGGGGCTCGGACTGGCTATGGCCAAACGATTTGCCGCCGGCGGATATACCACCATCATCGTTGGCAGAAATGCAGAGCGCCTCGCAAAGGCAAAGGAAGAAATAGGTAAACAGGTTTTTACTTATGTATGCGACCTCACCCAGTTTGAGGCGATTCCCGGATTGGTGAACACCATTTTAGCCGATCACGGACATGTTGATGTGTTGATCAACAATGCCGGTATCCATCTGAAAAAGCCCATGCAAGAGATTGAGCATACTGAGTTTTTGCGGGTGATTGAAACCAACTTGGTTGCCCCTTTTGTGTTGAGCCGTGAAGTTGCCCGCCACATGCTCTCCCGCCATCAGGGCCATATCCTGCATATCAGCTCCATGGCTGCTCAATATGGTATTCCCCAGGTAATGGCCTATACCGCCGCCAAGGCCGGCATTGAAGGCATGACGCGTGCCATGGCCGTGGAGCTTTCTCCCCATGGCATCCGCGTAAATTGCATTGCACCGGGCTTCATCGAAACCGATATGTCGTCTGGCGCTTTGGATAATGATCCCGAACGAAAGGCAAGGGTGCTGAGCCGGACACCCATGGGTAAACTGGGTTGCCCAAGTGATGTGGCTGAAGCGGCTTTTTTCCTTTCCTCTCCTGCCGCCCGTTATATTACCGGAGAAATTCTTCGCGTAGATGGCGGTAATGCAATCGGTTTCTAAAGCGTTAGCATCCCTTGGGATTCCCCCGCCTGGCTTACCTTTGTGAAATGCTGAAAATCGGACTCATTCGCGAAGGCAAGCAACCTCCCGACCATCGGGTGGCACTCACACCGGCTCAGTGTCGATGGATCATGCAACGCTGGCCAACCATTCAAATCGTGGCCCAGCCATCATCCATCCGTTGTTATACCGACGCAGAGTATCAACAGGCGGGCATTCCCTTGCAGGAAGACCTGAGCGACTGCCAGGTGCTCCTGGGTATCAAAGAAGTGCCGGTGGAACAACTCATCCCCCAAAAAACCTACTTTTTCTTTTCCCACACCAAAAAAAAACAACCCCATAACCGGCAGCTGATGCAGGCCTGCGTGAAAAAACACATCACCCTCATTGACTACGAATGCCTGGTGCATGAGGATGGACAACGCATGCTGGGATTTGGCTTTTTTGCCGGAGTGGTGGGCGCACACAATGGCTTGATGGCTTATGGCCGAAAAACAAGCCTGTTCGATTTCCCACGCGCACACACCTGCCGCGACCTGCAAGAGCTCACCGAAAGTTATTACGGCATCAAATTGCCCCCACTAAAAATTGCCATTACCGGCTCCGGACGCGTGGCCGCAGGTATCCTGGAAGTGATGGGACTGCTGGGGATTAAAGATATTACCCCCGAAGAATTCCTCATCAATGAATACCAATATCCGGTGTACACCCAGTTAAAAGCCGGAGATCTGTACCTGCGCAAGACCGATAGAAGCTATTCCCGAGAACATTTTCACGCACATCCCCAGGAATACGAATGCAAATTTTTGCCTTTCACCACGGCCGCAGATATTTTAATGAACGGCATCTATTGGGAACAAGGGATGGCTCCCCTGTTTACCTGGGAAGATCTTTGCAATCCCCATTTTCGTATCCGCGTCATTGCCGACATCACCAATGATCCCGGTGGCTCCATTCCCTGTAATCTGGGAGACAGCACTATTGCAGATCCGGTCTATGGCGTGGACAGATGTACCCGGCAAAAATTACCTCCTTATCTGCCCCATACGGTTGACATGATGTGTGTGGGCAATCTCCCCGATGAATTGCCGCGCGATGCCTCCCGTTATTTTGGTGAACAATTGATCAAATATGTGATTCCCGAATTATTGCAACCCAAAAGCATAATCCTTGAAAAAGCTACTATACTGCTTGATGGCAAACTCACCACTCGCTTTATGTACCTGGAAGATTATGCGTATGGTTAATCTGCAAAGTTTTTCCAATTTCCATCGGGTAAAAACTGCTGTGTAAGGCATCATCAGCAAGGAATAATGAACCCATCAGGGGATATGTTTGCCAGATATTGTTTTCAAAAATCCTTCTATATTTGGCAGCTATAATCCTATCTCATGCAAGCTACAACAGGCCAACACACTACTCATTTCTGGCGGAAAGCCTATCCTCATCTGATAGCTGTTGCCATTTTCATTGTCCTGGGATTTGCGTATTGCAGTCCCGTGCTGCAAGGCCAGGTGCTGCAACAATCTGATATGGTGCAGGTGGAAGGCATGAGCAAGGAAGCAAAAGATTTTTATGAAAAAACCGGTGAGCATCCTTTATGGACCAACAGCATGTTTTGCGGCATGCCCAGTTATCTGATTTTTACCGGACCCACAGCTAATTTGTTGCAATATGGCAATCGGGTATTCACCCTCAACTTGCCTGCACCGGTGAACATGTTGTTTCTGGCCATGCTGGGGATGTATGTGCTGCTTTGTGTGCTGGGATTTGATTACGCCATTTGTTTGATCGGTGCAGTAGCTTTTGGATTTTCTTCCTACAATGTGATTATCATCGGCGCCGGACATATCACCAAAATGATGAGTATGGCTTATATGCCCATGGTATTGGCTGGTATGTGGCTGCTATATCGCGGCAAATGGATCATCGGCGGAGTGGTTACGGCGCTCATGGCCGCCATGATGGTATATAACAATCACCTGCAGATCATGTATTATGCCGCTATCCTGGGTGCCTGCATGGTTGTGGGTTTTTTTATCATCAGCCTGCGGAAACACCAATTGAAATCTTTTTTTATTGCCACGCTGATTTTAATGGCAGCAGCCGTTTTGGCTTTATTGCCTGCAGCAGACAACCTGCTCATTACCCGTGAATATGCCCGTTATTCCATTCGCGACAGCCAAAGCGAACTAACGCTGGCCAAGAAAAATGAAGAAGTAGGCAAAGGAGGATTAAATATTGATTATGCTTTCCAATGGAGTTTGGGCAAGCTGGAAACTTTTTCCATCCTTATTCCAAATGTGTATGGCGGACCGGTTACCTCTGCCCAACTGGAAGATTCACACGTATATCAAACCCTGAATCAACAGGGACTGGCTGGTGAGCAGGCAAGCAATGTGGCCGCACAAATCCTGCAATATGCTTACTGGGGACCGCAGCCTTTTACCACACCCGTATATTTTGGCGCCATCATCTGCTTTCTGTTTTTGCTGGGATGTTTTCTCATTAAAAGTCCACACAAATGGTGGCTGATTGCAGCCACAGCCATAGGCATCATTTTGAGCTGGGGCAAGCACCTGGCCTTGATCAACGACTTTTTGTTTTACCATTTGCCGCTGTATAACAAATTCCGGTCTCCTTCCATGGCTATGGTGATTCCTCAGCTCACCTTCGTGTGGATGGCTGCCTGGACTATGCAAGAGCTGATCCATAGCAAATGGAAAAAAGCCGATTTGTTGCGCGTACTCAAATATACCGCTCTCATCATCAGCATCATTTTGCTGGTGGTGGGCGGGGGCCTATTGGTTGATTACGCTTCATCGAATGATGCGCAGCTCATGCAGGCTATTGGCAATGCACAGCTCGGACAGGCTATTGTGAATGCCCTAAGGGACGACAGGGCCTCTTTATTGCACCACGATGCCCTGCGCAGTTTTGTTTGGATTGCCATCATGGCCATCCTCATCTGGTTGTGGATTCAACATAAGCTTAAGCCTCACCTGTTTTTCCTCATCGCTGGCCTGTCTATCCTCATTGATTTATGGGCTGTAGATAAAAGATATCTTAATGATCAGAACTTTACGGATGAGCTTTCGCTGCAACAGATTTTTCAACCTTCTCCGGCTATCCAACATATTCAGCAGGATCCCGATCCTTATTTCCGCGTGCTGAATATGAGTGTGGGATTAAATGGCATCTTTAACGATGCCCTGACTTCTTATTTTGTGAAATCCATCGGTGGATATAGCCCGGCAAAATTGTGGCGATATCAGGATTTGATTGATTACCAACTGATGCCTGCCATCACCCGCTTGTTCAGCATCGTGCAAACAGCTAATCAATCCGATAGTACAGTGGTGCGTGCTTTTGGTCAGTCGCCTGTGCTGAATATGTTGAACACCCGCTATTTTATCTTAAACCCACAGGCACCCCCCATAAAAAATGTGCATGCACTGGGCAATGCCTGGTTTATTCGTCAGGTGCAATGGGCTGCCAATGCCGATACTGAGATGCTGAGCCTGAATAATTTCGATCCGGCCACTACCGTAATCATCGACAAACGCTATCAGCAACTGCTGCCTGCCCAACAATTTGAAACCGACAGCACCACGCAAATTCA
>JADGHY010000136.1 GCA_019683625.1 Thermoflavifilum sp.
GGATTTGGGATGAAATGGATGATGGGCTGGATGAACGATACCCTGGAATATTTTAAAACAGATCCTTATTTCAGGCAGTTTCATCATGACCAGCTTACCTTTAGCCTGGTATATGCATTCAGCGAAAACTTTATGTTGCCCCTTTCCCATGATGAAGTGGTGCACGGCAAATCGCCCATGATTTACAAGATGCCGGGAGATGACTGGCAAAAATTTGCCAACCTGAGGCTGTTATATGCATATATGTTCACTCATCCAGGAAGCAAGTTGCTTTTCATGGGTAACGAATTTGCCCAGACTTCTGAATGGAATTTTAAACGTGAACTCGATTGGTTTTTGCTGCAATATGCACCCCATCAGGGCATGCAAAAACTGATCAAACAATTGAACATCCTCTACCGGCATTATACCGCCCTGCACGAGACCCAATTTATGCCCATAGGTTTTGAATGGATTGATATTGGCGACAGGCAACACAGTATTTTCATATATTCCCGGCTTGAATCCAACGGGTATCGCAAACTGTTGATTGCCCTGAATATGACGCCGGTACCCAGAATGCAGTATGAAATAGGCATGCCGGAAGCAGGAAGCTGGCAAGAAGTTTTAAATACCGATCATCCTGATTTTGGCGGAAGCGGCGTGCTCAACCCGGGCATCTATCACACCCTGAAGCAAGCTTGTAAAGGAAAGCCATATCAACTGCAAATCCATTTGCCCCCTCTGGGTGCCGTGATCATGGAAAGAATAGAAGCCTAAGGTGCAGATATGCAATAAATTGAATAACTTATTCTCGCCATGGCTATTTAGGAAGCTGAGGCCATACAAATTATTCCAACTGCATAAACCACAAATCCAAACCACAGGATATGTTAAAAGAAGAACGACAAGCATTTATCCTGAAGCAAATTAATCTGCACAACAAGGTGCTTTCTTCTCAGCTGGCCGCCTCATTGGGCGTTTCTGAGGATACTATCCTGCGCGACCTGAAAGAGCTGGCCAGCAAGGGCAGCATCGTGAAAGTGCATGGAGGTGCGGTAAGTCCTTCATTTTATCATCCCTTGAATCATCATGTACCCACCTATGCCACCGAAGCGAAAAAACAAATTGCCCAAAAAGTCATCACCTTGATTAAAAAAGATATGGTGGTGCTCACCGGCGGAGGCACCACGATGATTGAACTGGCGAAGGCTGTTCCCGATAGCTTGAGGGCCACTTTTTTCACCATCAGTCCTTTAGTGGCCATTGAACTGGTTGCTCATCCCAATCTTACCGTCATCACCATCGGAGGGGAACTTTCCAAAGGTTCATACGTGCATATTGGTGCCAGTGTCATCAACCAGTTGCGCGATCTTCAGGCCGACTTATGTTTGCTGGGCACAAACGGCTTGTCAATCGATAAAGGCATTACGGATTCTGATTGGGAAATTGTGCAGGTGAAAAAGGCCATGATTCAGGCTTCTGAAAAAACTGCCATCCTTTGCATATCCGAAAAACTGGATTCCTATCAGAAATTCAAAGTATGTGCATTGGAAAGCATTCATTATCTCATCACAGAGCTGCCTCCGGCATCGCCACTCCTGCAGCCTTATGCCCAGAAGCAGCTCAGGATCCTATGAAAATTGTTTACGGTTGTGGATAGCCATTGGTGTAATAATCCAGGGTAATTTTTGTTTTGCTTGTTGCTAATGTATCATATTGTTTTCCCCGCACATACCAGGTATAGTTTCGGGTTTGGGTAAGCGAAAGGGTGGCTTTAGCCAAGTTGATATGCGTGCCCGTTTCCCGCACCAGATAAGTGCCTGCATAAGGAAGTTTAATATAATCTTTTACACCTTTGTAAGGGATAGCAGCAAACACCACAGTGCTGTCGGGCAGGGAGAGAATATCCACGGTCTGATTTGCCTGAATAAGATTGACGCATTGCACCATCACATATCCACTATCTGCTGGCTGCGTACGATTTTCCACAAGCACAAACGGATCTTTGCTCACATCGCCGGTCCACAAGATGCCATAACGCTTACCTGCTTCCAGATTCAGGTTAGCCTGCGCAACAGGCGCAAATGTAGTATCGGTTCCCAGGCTCACGGCAACCGCAACCTGTCCGGCATTGACTGCAGCATATTCTACAGTTCCCGGAAATATACCTGCGTAAGCTAAAGCAGAACCGGTGATCTTTTGTCCGTTTAGCAAAAACTGATAAGTGGCCGTGCTATTGGGTTCACCATTCACCAATTTCACATAAGCGCATGTAGTGCAGGAGCTAACAGGTGCCTGAATCTCGTTTTTGGTACAAGCCATCAGGCTGCATAACCCAGCCAGGCAGTTGCATGCAATGAGGTGTTGAAGCTTCATATACCATTCGTTTTAAAAGGTTAAGGTTGGCTAAACCAGCATTCCAGAGTATGATAATCGGGCTGATCGGCACCAATCTTTTTCAATGCATTCAGGTTCCAGACATATTCCGAATTATACCGCGGCCTTACCCGATAAGCAGGCTTACCGTTGTTGTCCACATACATCTGGCTGGGCTGTGGCAAGGTAAAGCCTGTAAATACCTGCTGGCCGGTCTTCGGATCGGTATCGGTATAATGATACTTGCGCAAATCATTCCACACTTCCACATATCCAAATCCCCAAAGAGCAATAAATTTCTGGCACATGATCATCGATAAGGTGAGCTGATTGGGATCGGTGGGAATCACTTGCGGGTTATTCAAATAATTCACGACCGATGGATCTGTGAGTTTTAAGCCACAAAACTGGATATGTGCCGTGATGCCTGCCTGATAAGCCGCAAGGGCGGTTGACATATCTCCCTTTTTGTAAGCGGCTTCAGCCTTGCAAAATTGTAATTCGGCATAGGTCATAATCGGAAACGGCCCTTCGCTGAATACGTATTTCCCGGGATCTCCGTGTTGAGGGGAGCGGCTTAAGCCATAAGGATTCAATAGCGCACGGCTGCTTACCGAGCGGGCTGTGTCGCCCAGCACAGCATCTGCACCTCTGTATACTCCCGCGGCATCGGTCACCAACATCACGGGCATGCGGGGATCTGTTTGTCCGAAGACGGTGCCGTTCATCAGATTCACGATAAACTGGGATTGGCGGTAAATGCTGAAATTGTTGCGGGTAGGACTTAGAAAGTTGGCGTCGGCAGAAGAATTGCCATTAAAAGGCACCAACATGTTATCGGCATTGCTGGCAAAGGATTGATTTACCCAGGCAATAACCGAATCGGGCTGATAATACTGGGCGCTTTTATTGGACAAGGTTTGCATGGCGCGCGCCTTCAAGCCATATACGAATTTGATCCATTTGCTTCTATCTCCTTTATACACCAAATCACCACGGGCCAGGTTGGTTTGCGATACGCCGCCATCGGTGCGATTCAAATAGGCCAGGGCCGAATCACAAAGGGCAAATACCGTTTGATAGGCATAAGGTTGATCATCATAATCATATTCCGATTTGTTGGGATCTTCAATAAAGGCATCTTTGATGATGATGGGACCATGATAATCTGTGGCTGTGAGCCATCCCCAGGCGCGTAAAGCATACCCTACACCCACATAATCCCATTGCTGCGCATTCATGCCGTTTTCAATCATCCGGCTTAAGTTCATCCCCATGTCGAAATACACCATGCGCCAGATTTGCCCCATGGCATCACTTGCCGGATAATAACCATACAGATCAGCATTTGAACTGCCGGCATAATAATGAAAGAAATTATCATAACAGCCCAGATAACGACCATCAAAACCTACGTCCACAGCCATCTTAGAGAGAATAGGAGCAAGCCATAAGGCTGCTTCTACATTATCCGGATTGCTGGGATCACTGTTGATGTCAAGATATTTTTTGCAGCTGCTCAAAGATAAAGTACCCAAAATAAGCAGCAGTCCCAGAGGTATTAACAACCAACGGCTGGAAATATGTTTCATGGTTTGTTTGTTTTTAAGGTTGAACATGATTTAAAACCGGGCATTAACGGTGAAGTTAAATACACGAGGTTTGCCTACTACGTTATAATCCACACCAGCACCGCCAGAGCCCAGGGTAGCCGGCGTGGTGCCATTCACATCCGGATCCTGTCCGCTATAATTGGTGAGGATAAACAGATTGGAAGAAGATATACTCACACTTAGGGATTGAATGGTATGCTGCCGGCCCAACCATTTTTTGGGAAGATCATACATGAGATACACATCCCGTAACCTGATCCAGTTGATATTCTTTTCTACGTAATCCGATTCCACGCTCACGTTGGAGAAATAATTGGAGTTGTACATGGGCGTAATTTGAATGGTATTGGGCGTGGGTTTAGATGAATTCTCCCATCCATCTTTCAATACTCCTTTTACCACCACGGGTGTTTCCCGGTTTAAGGTGGCAGTGCTCAATCCTAACCGATAAAGTTGCAAGGCAGTGGCATTAAACACATCGCCACCCCGCCGGAAATCAAACAGGAAAGAGAGCGTGAAGCCTTTCCAAGCAAAACTATTATTCACCCCACCGGTAAACTTCGGATTGCGATCGCCCACCACCTGAAAGCTATTGTCCTTCAGCGGGTAGCCATTCAACGGATTAATTAAGATGTCGCCGTTGTTGTTCCGCATCCAGGTGGCACCCGTGAAAGTGGTTAATGGCCCGCCTACTTTCATGCCGTTGCGCAGGTTGCCATATAACCAGGTATCGGAATTATAGAATTCGGTGACGCCCGACGGCAGGCTTAACAATTTGCTTCTGTTAAATGCATAATTCACGGTAATATCCCAACGCAGTGCGGATGTCTGAACTGGCGTGGCCGTGAGGGTCAGCTCCAGGCCATGATTGGTTAAGCTTCCGCCATTGATGGTGTACAGCACAAATCCGGGAGCATAAGATTTGCGCACGAGCGGCACAATCTGATGAATAGATTTGGTTTTATAATATTCTCCATCCAGGATCAGGCGGCTGTTGTAAAATTCCAGATGAGCACCGTACGAATAAGAAGTGGTTTGTTCGGGGCGCAGATAGGGATTGGGGCCATTGAAGTTAAAGGCAAACCCGCCACCGGTGGTGGTTTGCGGCAATAACCCGGGATACACCTGATAAGGAGGTGCATCTTTACCCACCTGTGCTACGGATGCGCGAAGTTTTCCAAAATTCATAACCTGCTTCAAACCGGCCAGGGCAGGAATTTCGGTAAAAGCAAAGCTTAGATTTGCAGACGGATAAAAGAAATGATTGCGCCCGATGGGTAGGGTAGAAGTCCAGTCGTTTCTGCCGGTTAGCTGTAAGTTGAAGATCTCTTTGTATCCGATATTGAATTCACCAAATACACCAATCAGGCGCTTTCTCACCAGGCTGGTAAGATTGCTGATGGTGAGTGGATTGGCAATGTTCAACGATACAAAATCATTAACCAGAAAATTTTGCCCGCTCTGGGCTTCGGTATGATTGCTGTTGTTATACACCGCATTGCCCAACAATAAAGAAGTGTTCCATTGCCCGAATTGATGGGAAGCCTTTACCAGCAATTGGGTATAGAGGTTTTGGACAACCGAGGTATATTGATCAATACGCCCTTTGAATTGATAAGCGAATGTGGAATTGGCATTATAGTAAATCATGCCGTTTGTGGTATAGGCATCATTGCCTATCCGGCCGCTGATGGAAAGCCAGCGCAGCGGATCATAGGTGATTCCGAAATTGCCAATCACACGCCGGGTCTTATCGTAAAAATGATCTTTATTGACCGAAAAGAAGGGATTATCGTATTCCTGATCGGGTGTGTGATTCGGATAAATCAGTTTTTTAGATCCGTCGGGATTCAGATAATCGCGCACGTCCATGTACGGCGGCCACAGATACAAGCCCAGCAAAAAGCTGGTAGGTCCTTTCTCAGCTTTGGTATTATCGGCCTGGATATAAGACAAAGAAGCGTCCGTAGATAATTTATTGGAAATTCTTGCCGTCACCCGCAAAGCTACATTGATGCGCTTGTAGTCGGTATTGGGCACGACTCCCTGATCATCCAAATAGCTGGATGATAAGCGATAGGTAAGCTGGTTATTTCCTCCGGAAAAAGATAAGTTGTGGGTTTGGCGAATGCCCGTACGGAAGAAATGATGAATATTAT
>JADGHY010000003.1 GCA_019683625.1 Thermoflavifilum sp.
AACGGCGCCTAGAACGGCGCCGACGTTTGTTACTATCTTATGAAAACCCTATTTAATGCAAATATAAGATGCCGGTCTGAAAAATCCTAATAAAATTCCGAATTCAGGATTTTTTAACAAAATCAGCTACAACCCAAGCTGGCTCCGCAATTCAGGCATTTGTAACAAGTGCCCGATCGCACGGTAATATGCCCGCAACCCGGACAGGTGGGTGCATCACTTTGCATCTGACGGAGATAAGCCTGGGTGCTCCCTTCCGCTACCCGCTTTTTCTCTGGCTGATGCGCTGCTACTTGCTCTCTAAGCTCAGGCTGCTCATCCGGAACATCGGATATTTCCGATTGATCAACCGCCTGTACCTGCGAGGCTGCCTCCCTGTCGGGATCGGGAACATGCACCAAGTCGGTTCTGTTCAGGTATTCATAACCCAGCACCCGGAAAATATAATCCACAATGGAAGTGGCAAACTTAATGTTGGGATGATCTACCGCGCCAGAGGGCTCAAAACGCGTGAAGACAAACTTGTCCACGAATTCTTCCAAAGGCACCCCATACTGTAATCCTATGGAAACCGCTATGGCAAAGCAATTCATCATCGATCGCAGGGTGGCGCCTTCTTTATGCATGTCAATAAAAATTTCACCCAGGGTGCCGTCACTGTATTCTCCTGTACGCAAAAAAATCGTCTGTCCGTTGATCTTAGCCTTCTGGGTGAAACCCCGCCGTTTGGCCGGCAGTGTCTTGCGCTGGACCACGCGCGACAATGCCCGCATAAAAGAGGTATCCGGACTATTTTGCATTTTAATACGAGCTGCTTCCAGGATCTCCTCAACGGTGAGGCTGTTTAAATCCAATTTTTCAGGCCTTCTGGAAGTGGATTCTCCTGAGCCGACTTCTTCTTTTTTCTTTTCGGTGCGATTGCTGAGGGGTTGCGATAATTTACTCCCATCGCGGTACAAGGCACAGGCTTTTAATCCCAACTCCCAGCTCAGGTAATAACAATCGGCAATATCGGCCACAGTGGCTTCGTTAGGAAGGTTAATGGTTTTGGAGATAGCCCCGGAGATAAACGGTTGCACGGCGGCCATCATGCGAATATGTCCGTGCGGATGGATATAACGCTGGCCTTTTTTCCCACACTTATTTGCACAATCGAATACGGGCAAGTGCTCTGGCTTCAGGTAAGGAGCCCCTTCCACCGTCATCGTGCCACACACATAGTCATTAGCAGCTTCTATCTCCGCTTCCGTGAAACCCAGTTCATGAAGCAGGTTGAAATCGGGATTGAAATATTGCTCAGGCTTGAATCCCAGACGCTGGAGGCATTCTTCGCCTAAAGTATAGACATTAAACACGAAGCTAATATCAAATGCGGAAGATACGGCCTGATCCAGCTTTTTAAGTTCTTCTGCGATGAAACCTTTTTCGCTCAGGGATTGATGGTTGATGAAAGGAGCTCCTTCAAAACTACCTGTACCCCGGGCATAATCCACGATGGCTTTCACTTCGGCCTCGGTATAGCCTAAATGTTTCAGGGCTGTGGGAATCGACTGATTGATGATTTTAAAATAGCCCCCTCCGGCCAGTTTTTTAAACTTTACCAGGGCAAAATCGGGCTCGATGCCGGTGGTGTCGCAATCCATGATGAGGCCGATGGTGCCGGTTGGGGCGATTACGGTGACCTGCGCATTGCGATAGCCATATTGTTCACCCATCTGCAGGGCTTCATCCCAGGCCCGGGTAGCGGCTCTCAACAGGTCTTCCGGGCAATAGCGGGCATTGATGCCTTGGGGTTTGATTTCCAGTCCTTCATAGGCGTCGGCTGCATCGTAGGCTGCTGCCCGATGGTTGCGGATCACCCGCAGCATGTCGTCCCGGTTGTCGGCAAACCGGGGGAAAGGCCCCAGGTGCATGGCCATTTCGGCTGAGGTTTTGTAGGCCACACCTGTCATAATGGCCGTAATGGCTGCGGCCATAGCCCGGGCTTTTTCACTATCGTATGGTATGCCGTTAATCATGAGCAAAGAACCCAGATTGGCATAACCTAGTCCCAACGTGCGATAATCGTAGCTAAGCTGAGCTACTTCTTTGGAGGGAAATTGTGCCATCAGCACCGAAATCTCCAGCACCACCGTCCACAACCTCACCACATATTCAAAGGCCGGGATATCGAACCGGTTTTCTTTTTCATCGTAAAATTTGCGCAGGTTGATAGAGGCCAGGTTGCAGGCGGTATTATCGAGAAACATGTATTCCGAACAGGGGTTCGAGGCACGGATTCGGCCGCCTTTGGGGCAAGTATGCCATTCATTGATGGTGGTATCGAACTGCACGCCCGGATCGGCACAACGCCAGGCCGCATAGGCAATCTTATCCCAGAGTTCCCGGGCCTTGATGGTTTTCATGGTTTTACCCGTTGTACGGGCTTTTAATTCCCATACGCCATCCTCGGCCAGCACACGGAAAAAGGTATTGGGGATCCTGACAGAGTTGTTGGAATTCTGGCCCGATACGGTGCGATAGGCCTCGCCTTCATAATCGGATGAATAGCCCGCAGCAATCAGGGCTGCTACCTTTTTCTCTTCCTCCACTTTCCAGTTGATAAATTCCACCACTTCGGGGTGATCCAGATCCAGGCAAACCATTTTGGCTGCCCGACGGGTAGTACCACCCGATTTAATGGCGCCTGCCGCACGATCGCCAATTTTCAGAAAGCTCATCAGCCCACTGGAGGATCCTCCACCACTTAGTTTTTCACCCTCAGCCCGGATATTTGAAAAATTGGTGCCCACGCCCGAGCCATATTTGAAAATACGGGCTTCCCGCACCCACAGGTCCATGATGCCTCCTTCATTGACCAGATCATCTTCCACACTTAATATAAAGCAGGCATGGGGCTGCGGCCTTTCGTAGGCTGAGGTGGATTCCCGCAATGCTCCGGTTTCCGGATCCACGTAATAATGCCCCTGAGGCTTACCCTTAATGCCGTAGCTGTCGTACAAGCCCGTGTTAAACCATTGCGGGGAATTCGGGGCACACATTTGGTTTAACATGCAGTAAACCAACTCATCGTAAAATATTTGGGCATCTTCGGCAGAGGCGAAATAACCATAGCGCTCGCCCCAGTTGCGCCAGCAATTTGCCAGCCGGTGGACCACCTGTTTGACGGAAGTTTCTCTGCCCAGCGATCCATCGGGCTGTGGCACACCAGCTTTGCGAAAGTATTTTTGTGCCAGAATATCTGTGGCTATCTGCGACCAATGAGCAGGCACCTCTACATCATTCATTTCAAAAATCACTTCTCCGTTCGGATTGCGAATCACCGAGCTGCGGAGTTCATAGGAAAACATGTCGTAAGGGCTCTGGCCTTCTTTCGTGAAATAGCGACTAAATCGGAGCCCCTTGGCAAGGGTTTGGTTATTGTTTGTCATAATCCAAATTGTTTTATCGTGAAAAATTCCCGGCCGGGAAAACGAAAATAATGGATTCATGTGTTGGCCTTTCAACTTGTTTTGCACAGCTTGTGTATAACTTCCGATCTTTCCTTTCCCGCTGATGCTGCATGAAGCCACCAGTTGCTAATAGGAAAAAAATCATAGCTTTGTACATAAGCCTTTCCAGATATGCAAACTCACCAACCTGTTTATACCACATTCTGTGAAAACAAACAAAAAGGCAAAAAGGCTTTTGCAGTATTGATTGATCCCGATAATATTGATCTTCCGCATTTAAACCGGTTGCTGGCCTTGAGCGAAGAAGCACAGGTAGATTATTTGTTGATTGGTGGCAGCCTTATGATCACCAATCATCTGGATGTTTACTGCCAGCATATCAAGCAACATAGCCATATTCCGCTGATTTTGTTCCCCGGCAGCCCCACCCAGCTCAGTCGCCATGTGGATGCATTGCTTTATCTTTCGCTGATCTCCGGGCGCAATGCTGAGCTGCTTATTGGCCAGCACGTGCTTTCCGCTGCTGCGGTAAAGCAAAGTGGGGTGGAGGTGATTTCAACGGGATATATGGTTATTGATGGAGGAGTGCCCACCACGGTATCTTACATCAGCAACGCAGCTCCCATACCTGCCGACAAAGATGATATTGCCATGTGCACGGCCATGGCTGGTGAGATGTTAGGGAAAAAAATCATCTATATGGATGCCGGCAGTGGTGCCCGGCACCCCATCAGCGAGCGCATGTTGCGCCGGGTGGCCGACAATATTTCCCTGCCGCTGATTGCTGGGGGTGGCATCCGGGATCCGGAAACTGCCTATCGCATGGCCCGCGCCGGTGCCGACGTGATCGTCGTAGGCAATGCCATCGAAAAAGATCAGGAACTCATTAAAGAGATAAGCTCCGCCATTCATTCGTTGCCCGCCACTACCATGCGCTAAGTTCAAAGGCTCATCATCTCCTTGAACTTTACCGCCTGCCGGCGAGAAACCTCAATTTTTTCTCCTCCTTTCATTTCCAGCAACAGGCCACCATTGAAATAAGGATCAATTTTTTCAATCAGGCGGAGGTTTACAATATGTTTGCGGTTTGCCCGGAAAAAGACCCTGGGGTCAAGCCGTTCTTCCAATGCATTGAGCGATTTCAGGATTAAAGGTTTATTATTTCCAAAATATACCCGAGCATAATTTCCGGCGCTTTCAAACAAACGAATGTCGTGCAGCTTCACAAACCAGCACCGCTCCCCGTCTTTCACAAATACCTGATCGTTTTCTGAAAGCACACCCCTGCCTATTAGGTTTTGCTTTTCTTTTTCTTCCTGCTGCCGCAATTTTTGTAAAGCATCGGACAGGCGCCGGGGTTCAATAGGTTTCATCAGATAATCGAGCGCATTGTATTCAAAGGCTTTTAATGCATATTCATCATAGGCTGTTGTGAAGATCACCGTAGGCACCTTGTCCAGCATTTCCAGCAACTCAAAACCCGTTTTGTCGGGCATCTGGATGTCCAGAAACAGCAAATCGGGCTCCAGGCTTTCGATTTGTTCAATACCTTCCTGAGCATTAGAGGCTTCACCCACTACCTGGATTTCGGGAAATTCTTTTAACAAGCGCCTGAGCTCATTGCGGGCCAGGCGTTCATCGTCGATGATCAAAGCACGGGTAAGATGACTGATCATATAGAAAAGGTTTTATGTGCCTGAGCAAAAGCAGGTTCCTGGCTTAATGGGATACGTACCCTTGCTTCAACCTGATGGGCATCAGCATTTTCAATCTGAAAGCTGGCTCCAGGGCCAAATAAAATCTCCAGCCGCTGGCGGGTACTCTGCAGGCCAAAACCCTGGGCAGAATAAGTGGCGGAAAGTTGTCCGGTATTGCGCACCACAATTTCATGATAGCCTGATACGATGCGCGATATAATTTCTACCCGGCCTCCCAGCACAGCACGTGAAATTCCATGCTTGACGGCATTTTCCACCAGGGTTTGCAACATCAGGGGAGGTACAGGCAGCGAAAGCGTTTCCGGATCAATCTCAAATTTGACTTCCAGACGCTCTTCAAAACGAATCATCTCCAGGGCCAGATAATCGCGCACCATGGTGATTTCGTTTTCTAAAGAAACGGTTTCTGCTTTTTCGGCTTGCATAGAATTCCGCAGGATATTCGATAATTCCGTCACCGCCTCCCTTGCCCGTTCGGGATTTTCTTCAATCAAAGCCCGGATACTATTTAAGGCATTGAAAATAAAATGAGGATTCAACTGCGATTTGATGGTCTTCAACTGTAGCTCTTTTACCATAGACTCCAGCCGCAACCGATCGAACTGATACCGGCGTTCTTTTTCCACATAATGCCATAAGATATAAATCAAGGACCAGATGAGGATGATGATGAAGATGCTAAAGAAACGCCCGAATTGGAATGATTTTTCCTGCGGCGTCATCAGGTGAAAAGCATATTTGTACACATCCACCAAAAGGGTAATCAACAGACTGCATACGATCACGCCTAACAGCATGCGCCACACGAGCCTGTCGAGCCTTAATTGCAACCACTGCCGGCGTAATAAAAATTGCCGGAATCCATGGGTGACGGCAATGCCGGCAAGGATAAACACTGTACGCTCAACCAGAGAAGAAACGGAGACAGTCTGGCTGTACATATAGCTGACGAGCGTGCTGAACAACCAAAATGCCATCCAGCCCCCAATCTGGCACCACCAATAATATGACCTAGCCCGCCTCAGCATATACCCAATTATTCAAAAGTACAGCATTCCGCAATTATCCTCCCCGGCCTTTTTGATCAACGGCCTATTTTCTGGATAAACGAAACATCCCGGCCAGGCATGAGTTAGTATTGTTACGGGCTCTTTGGGATATGATTTCTCTCCGTGCACGCTGGATCATTTTCGCAAATCATCGTAACTTACACCGTTTTCCTTTTTTGGAATTCGTACAACATTTTGTTTCGTATATTGTATTAATAGGATCAAACCATTATCCACTCATGGCACCTTTAGATATCCAACCAGGTCCTTTGCTTAGCCAAATTGAATATCCCGACGACCTGCGTAAACTCTCGCGTGAGCAGTTGAATGTGCTTTGCGATGAGCTGCGGGAGTATATTATAGACATGGTAAGTGTGTATGGCGGCCATTTTGCGGCCAATCTGGGCGTGATTGAACTCACCGTTGCCCTGCATTATGTGTTTAATACGCCGTATGATCAATTGGTCTGGGACGTAGGCCACCAGGCTTATGCCCATAAAATTCTCACCGGCCGCCGCAAGGTGTTTCACACCAACCGCCGTTACGGCGGGATCAGTGGATTTCCTCGCCGGAGCGAAAGTATTTACGATACTTTTGGCGTGGGCCATTCTTCCACCTCTATTTCCGCAGCTTTGGGCATGGCTATGGCAGCCAAATATGCCGGTGATACCCAGCGGCAGCATATTGCCGTGATCGGGGATGGGGCCATGACTGCCGGCCTGGCTTTCGAAGCCATGAACCACGCCGGGGTATCGGACACCAACCTGCTGATTATCCTGAATGATAATTGCATGTCTATTGATCCCAATGTGGGAGCTTTGAAAGAATACCTGACCGATATCACCATCTCCCCAACCTATAACAAGCTGAGGCAGGATATCTGGAAACTCCTGGGTAAACTGCCCATGAGCGATATCTCGCGTGACCTGGCCGCCAAGCTGGAAGCCGGACTGAAAGGCTTGCTTACCCGTTCCAGCAATTTGTTTGAAGCCCTGAAACTGCGTTACTTCGGGCCCATCGATGGCCATAACGTGCAAAAACTCGTGGACATTCTTACCGATCTGAAACAGATTCCAGGCCCTAAGCTCCTGCACATCATCACGGTTAAAGGGAAAGGCTACGCACCCGCCGAGAAAGACCAAACGAAATGGCATGCCCCAGGCTTGTTCGACAAAGTCAATGGAGAAATCCAGAAAAAGATTTCCCCTACCCCTCAACCCCCCAAGTACCAGGATGTATTTGGCTGGACTTTGCTTGAACTTGCCGAACAAAACGATAAAATCATTGGCATCACCCCGGCCATGCCTTCCGGTTCTTCCTTGAAATACATGATGGAAAAAATGCCTCATCGGGCATTTGACGTGGGCATCTGCGAACAGCATGCTGTAACACTTTCGGCTGGCATGGCCACGCAGGGACTAAAAGTTTATTGCACGATCTATTCTTCCTTCATGCAAAGAGCTTATGATCAACTCATTCACGACGTGGCTATCCAAGATCTGCCCGTGGTCTTCTGCCTGGACAGAGCCGGACTGGTCGGAGAAGACGGGGCTACCCACCATGGGGCATACGATCTGGCCTATCTGCGACCCATACCTAACCTCATCATCAGCGCACCCATGAATGAAGAAGAAATGCGGAACCTGATGTTTACCGCACAGCTTCCTCATATCACCCATCCCTTTGTGATCCGCTACCCACGGGGCGAAGGTGTAATGCCCGACTGGAGAAAGCCTTTCCGGGAATTACCCATCGGTAAAGGCCGACAAATAGCCGAGGGAAAAGAGATAGCCATTCTGTCCATTGGCCATGCCGGGAATTTTGTGACAGAAGCCCGAAAAACTCTGCTCACCGAAGGCATTGAAATAGCTCATTTCGACATGCGTTTCCTGAAGCCCTTGGATGAAGCCTTGCTGCACCAGGCTTTACAACAATATCCTATCGTGATTACCGTGGAGGACGGGTCGAGAATAGGCGGCCTTGGCAGCGCGGTGGCCGAATTCATGGCATTACACGGCTACCATAATGAATTGCATATTTTGGGTATTCCCGATCGCGTAGTGGAGCATGGCAAGCCAGCCGAACTGCACCGCGAATGTGGCTACGATGCAGAAGGCATCGTACAAACCGTACGCCAGACCCTTCAGCAAAAACTTTTGGTGAGTACATCACTGCCCAACCAAGCCTGAACCAACAAAAAAACCCGGCTTCTAACCGGGTTGCATGATCATGATATTCGGAAAGATCCGTTTAGCTGTGGGTAAATTCCACGGCACACTGTACCTGTACCTCGTCACTGACCACAGCCCCACCCGTTTCCAGCAAGGCATTCCATTTCAAACCAAAATCCTTCCGGTTTATTTTCCCTGTAACCACAAAACCTGCACGGGTATTGCCCCAGGGATCTTTCACCATACCCCCATATTCCACGTTCAATTCCACCAGTTTGGTAATGTCGCGAATCGTGAGATTACCCTCCAGCCGGTATTGCTGGTCATTTATTTTTTTGAATGCCGTGGACACAAAACGAATCTGAGGAAATTGCTGGGCATTGAAAAAATCGTCAGATCGTAAGTGGTTATCACGGTCGGGCACGCCTGTATTCACACTGGCCGTATCAATGGTAAATTCCACCTTGGCCGTATCTATGCGGTCATCTTCGGTTTCTACCGTACCATCAAATTTTTCAAACTTTCCAGTAACAGTGGAAATCACCATGTGTCGCACTTTAAACAAAATCTCCGAGTGCGCCGGATCTACTTTCCAAATTTGTTTTGCCATACGGTATCGTTTTTAGGTTAAAAATCTACCAAAAATACATACATTATTTGTTACAACAAATATTGTGCAAAAAAAATGCCTGCCGTTTGAGGTTAATGATCTGAAATTTCTGCAGCGGATGGTGTGCTCCTATCGCAGGATTCCAGGATTAAATTGTTGTAGCCTTCACCCACTAACAAGGCTATGATGCCTTGCTGCACCAGTTCCAGGATGGCCAGGAAAAGAAAAATGGCATGCATGCGATTTTCGAAATAGTCGAATAACTTGGCAAAAGGCACCGTGCGCTCATGGGCGACCAGCTGCACCATGAATTCACGCGAGTTTTCCATGGTGTAATGGTAACGCATCACCACATGTTGTGGTTTATGCAGGCGCTGATCCAGGCGGATGAGCGCTTTCTGGTAAGCCTTCATCAATTTAAACAGGGTGAGGGTTTGCACCTCGGTGCCCTCAGCCATGGTTTCACCTACATGTTCCAGATCCCGCAGCACATTGCCTCGTTTCACCTGCTGCTGGTGTTCGGCTTCCCGGTGGGCTAGCGCTAAGGCTACCTGTTTATATTTCTTGTATGCCAAAATTTTGTCGACCAGCTCCTGGCGCGGATCAATTTCCTGTCCGGCTGCATCCAGTTCGCGCCGGGGCAGGAGCATCTTGGCTTTGATGCGCATCAGGGTGGAAACAAACAGGATGAATTCGCTGGCCAGCTCAATATTCAGCGATTCCATCTGATGGATATAATCCAGAAAATCGTGAATAAGCCGGTTAATAGGGATATCGTAAATATCAATCTCATCCCGCTCAATGAAAAACAGCAACAGGTCGAAAGGGCCTTCAAACTGGGGCAGATGAATGGTATATGTCTGGCGTTCCGGCACCGGGGTAGGAATTGATTTTCCGCAAAGATAAGATTTAGCTATCGGGCTGTCGGGCAAAACTGTAGGAAAATCCTACCCCCAGGATTTCTTTAAACTGGGTACGTGGGCCATAGACCCCGTCTTTATTTTGCCAGATGCGCACATCATCATCATAAATCAATTCTGTGTTCAGGGTCACGGAAATGAGCTGATTGACTTTCATGCTGATCAGTGAAGTCCAGTAAATTTTAAGATTCTGCGGGTTTTTCAGGTAATTGGAAAATAAATCGAGCCTGGTCGTCCAGCTGATGTTGGGCATGAGTTGTTGCTGCAACTGAGCAGAAAGATAAGTACCCAGCTGATAATTGGTGAGCTTGCCACGCTGGATCAGGGTGCGGGTGCCATCATCATGATAAGCATACACGGCACTATCCACTCCGTAGGCCCCGAGGTTAGCCAGGCGGCGATCGGCCACAATGGTAAGCCTGGAAGTCATGGGTGAAAGGAAAAGCGAAAACTGTTCGTTGTATTGAAAATTAAAACCCAAAGCCAGCAGGGCATAAGCTGGGGCAAAAGCATGCGAGATGACCGAATCCTGTGGGTACAAATAGCCGTTGGTGAACTGGCTTCGCAGGTCAAATAACGCTCCAGCATACCATTTGGAAGAAAACCGATAGCCATACTTGCTGGAAAGGTCAAAATTGTCATCGGTCTTGCGCATGCCGGTGCTGGTGGTTTTCTGCACCCCATAGGCCATGGTGAAGGCATTGTCCCACCGCATATTGCCTTGGCGGTAATTGGCATACAGATTTCCCAGCGCATTTACCGACAACGAAAAAGGATCACCGCCCGCAGCCCAATGTTGCAGCGTACCCTGAGTCAGGCTCAGGTTTGCCATTGCGCCATAGCGCCAGCCTTGCAAGCTGTCGAGCGGCTGACCAATTTTTTTATGTTGAAAATAGTCGATGTCCTGCTTCAAATGGGTAATATCCTGCTGAGCTTCTGCGGCTGGGACAATCAGCAAACCCATGAAAAGCAGCATTATGCCTGCATAAACCCATTTCATGGGGCAAAGAAAAGATATCATGGGCAAGCAAAAAAATTTCTTGCTGCCGCTTTAGGGGCGCGATTTCAGCAGGTCGCGGATTTCGGCCAACAGCTTTTCTTCATTGGATGGCGCCGGCGGCGGGGGCGGAGCTTGCTGCCTGGTTTGTTTGCGGGTAAACCGTTGCAGGGCGCGGATAGCCAGGAAAATGCAAAAGGCGATGATGAGAAAATCAATTACCGATTGGATGAATGCTCCGTAGTTCAGGGTGTTGGCAGGCTTAAGTATTTTCCCGGTTGCATCCACCTGGGCCTCCTGCAGGACTATTTTCTTATCACTGAAGTTAATGCCTCCCGTGAGCAGGCCCAATAAGGGCATGAGTACATCATTTACCAGCGAACCCACAATCTTTCCGAAAGCACCTCCAATGACCACGGCTATGGCCAGGTCAATGACATTGCCCTTCATGGCAAATTCCTTGAAATCTTTCCAGAATGACATATCAAATTTTTTTGAAAGATATAACAGCTTCGGTGAAAATCAAGCTTTGGAAAAATATTTTCTCCACTGATCCTGAATAATATCCATCAGCATCCTCACACGGGCCAGGCGTTCGCGCAACAACATCCGATAACGTACAAAACCCCCGACATCCTTGGCATCAAGGGCCTGAACCCGTATGCCCATATATCGGGCAATCCAAACGGCGCGGATATTATGAAAGTGCTGGGAAATGATGATTAGGGAAGAAATATGCTGCTGCCGGCAATATTGAAGCGATGCCCAGGTGCGGTAACCCTGAGGATGCAATACCAATTGGCTTTCCGGTATCTTGCGCTGGATGAGTGCTTGCTTCATGGCCTCGGCTTGGTTCGGCTGCCCCGGCAGGTGTGCCCCGCTAAGGATGAATATTTGCGTGCGACCGGCAGCATAAAGGGCAGCAGCGGCTTCCATGCGATAAGCAAAATAGGCATTGAGGTGGCTACCCGTCCATTTACGGGTTCCCAGAACCAACGCATGGGTACAATAAGCCAGCCCGTGCGGATCGGGAAAACAATATTTTTTCATCCTCATATTTATCCACCGGTACCAGCATTCTACCATCAAGATGCCGGCGGCCAAACATCCTAATCCTATACTGATGCCAGCAGGCATATACGTATGCGGGTTTATGGTGCAGGCTTTTTCTTGGGATAATGCAAGTGCAAGCTACTCAGGCACTGATGCACATGATAGGCGATGAGATATTCCTTATACCAGTTCTGATCGGCCGGCACAATGATCCAGGGTATCGTTGGGCTGCAGGCTTGGAACACCTCTTCGTAATAGTGCAGATAATCATGCCAGCGCTGGGCTTCCTGGATATCGGCATGATTGTATTTCCAGCGTTTTCGGGGATTGCGCAGGCGTTCCTGCAGGCGTTTGGCCTGTTCCTCCCGGGAAATATGCAGATAAAATTTCAGGATAGCAGTTTGATTGTCCTGCAACAGCTGCTCAAAGGCATTGATATGCGCCATACGTTGCCTGGCTTCTTTGTCGGAAATCCAGCCATGCACCCGGGTGATGAGCACGTCTTCGTAATGAGATCGGTTAAAAATCTGCATCATGCCTCTTGCAGGGGTATGCTGATGGACGCGCCACAAAAAATCATGCGCAGCCTCTTCTGCCGTCGGTACTTTGAAAGATTTAACCTGCACGCCTTGAGGATTGACCCGATTGAACACATGGCGAATAGCACCATCTTTACCGCTCGCATCCATGCCCTGCAGCACAATCAGCAAGCTGTGCCTGGCTTCGGCGTATAGAATATTCTGCAGATCCGCTATGGCTTTCTTCAGTTTCTTGGTGGTTTGTTTGATGGTTTTTTTATGCAAATCGGCAGGTGCACGGGTAGAAAGTTCGGCCAAGCGGATGATAGCCATGGACAAATGCTTTTAAAATAGCATCTAAAGATATCATTTTCGGGGATAAATCTGGACTTATACCACCATGATTTCTTTTTCCTTAGCCGCACAGTATTTATCGACCAGGGCGATGAATTTATTGGTGAGTTGCTGGGCTTCTTCTTCTGCATCTTTTGCCTGATCCTCGCTCAGTCCGTTTTTCTGAAGTTTTTTGATGTCTTCAATGGCGTCTCTTCTGATGTTGCGGATGGCAATTTTGGCCTGTTCGCCTTCGGCATTTACCCGTTTTACCAGGTCTCTGCGCCTTTCTTCGGTGAGCGGTGGAAGAAAGATGCGGATGATCTGGCCGTCGTTCTGGGGAGTGAAACCCAGGTTAGCCGCAATGATAGCCTTTTCAATCACCGATACCATTTGTTTTTCCCAAGGCTGAATGACGAGGGTTCGTGCATCGGAAGCCGTCACATTAGCCACCTGATGCAGGGGCACGAAAGCTCCGTAATATTCTACCTGAATGCCTTCCAACATCTGTGGATTGGCCTTGCCGGCCCGGATTTTTACCAGTTCCGACTCTAAATGCTGAATAGCTTTCTGCATTTTTTCGCGGGCATCTTCTATGATCAAGCTCAGTTCTTCTTCCATAGAAGTATTTTGGGATGTGCAAACCTACAGGAATTTGTTCATATTCACAAAGCCGCCTCAGGACAGAATTTCTGGATATGAAATCCCTGAAGCTTGAAAATTTTCTTTTACTTTTGACGCTTAAAATCTGGGATCATGGCTTCGCTTACTGAAATTGCCGCACAGATCAGAAGAGACATCATCCGCATGGTATATCTGGCCCAGAGTGGACATCCGGGAGGTTCTTTGGGCTGTACAGAATTCTTTACTGCCCTCTATTTTCAGGTCATGAAACACAATCCGGATTTTACCATGGCCGGTAAAGATGAAGACATTTTTATCCTTTCCAACGGACATATTTCTCCGGTGTATTACAGCACCTTAGCCCGCGCGGGATATTTTCCGTTAAAAGAATTATACACTTTCCGCAAAATCAATTCCCGGCTGCAGGGGCATCCGACCACGCATGAACATCTGCCAGGTGTGCGTATCAGCACGGGGTCTTTAGGCCAGGGGATGAGTGTGGCTATTGGGGCTGCCTTGGGGAAAAAGCTTAGTGGAGACAAGCGCTGGGTTTTCTCCTTACATGGCGATGGGGAATTGGAAGAAGGGCAAAACTGGGAAGCCATCCTTTTTGCCGCCCACCATCGGGTAGATAATCTGATTGCGACGATTGACTGGAATGGCCAGCAAATTGACGGGCCCACCAATGAAGTAGCGGGGTTAGGCAATCTGGTGGAGAAATTTCATGCTTTTGGCTGGGACACCCTCGAGCTCAAGGACGGTAATAATCTGGATCAGGTAATTCAAGCCCTTGAACAAGCCAAAGCGATGACGGGCAAAGGCAAGCCAGTGGCTGTACTGATGCATACCGTCATGGGTAAAGGGGTGGATTTCATGGAGAATAATCACGAATGGCACGGAACTGCACCCAATGAAGAACAATTCAAGCGTGCCATGGCGCAGCTGCCGGAGACTTCTCTCGGCGATTTCTAAGCTCGGAGGAATTTCAGATCCTGTTGCTGCCTGCTTGCCCGGTAGGCAGGCAGATAGGATGCCAGAGCCGCAATGAGGGCTACTGTGGCTACTACCAACAAAAAATCCTGAGCCTTTAAACTTACCGGATAAGCATCCACCACAAAGGAATGCCCGCCTAATTTAATCCAGCCATAGCGCTGCTGGCCTATGCATAAGGCCAGCGCTATGACCACACCAATAACGGCCCCTGTAAAGGCAATCCAGAGCCCTTCGGCCAAGAAAATACGCTGGATGATCCCTCCCGTGGCCCCCATAGCTCGCAAAATGGCTATATCCTGTTGTTTGTCGATGACCAGCATGGATAGTGCGCCAATCATGTTAAATGCAGCAATGACCAGGATAAAACTCAGCAGCGCATACACCACCCATTTTTCCGTTTGCATGACCTGATACAAAGTTTCATTTTGTTCATAACGTGTTTTCACTACCACATCGGGCCCCAGGATATGGCCGATCTGCCGTTGCACATCCGCTATGGAAGCATGCTCATCTACATTGATCTCTAAGGCAGAAACCGCATTTTCGGGCAATAAAAGCAGCTGGCGCATGGCATCTATCCGTGTGATCACATATTGATCATCAAATTCTTCCTGGATGGCAAATATGCCCTGCGGCATCAGGCTGCCCACCCGAAGGGCTTGTTCAGGATTCAAAAAGGTGGCCACTCGCGGATTGGGAACATATACCAGCAAGGGATACAGCGGATTTTGCAAATCCACCCCCAACGCAGAAGCAATGCCCACACCAACCACTGCTCCCGGCATGTTGGCCGTACCTAATGCATATTCGCCCTGTACCAGTTTATCTTTTAACCCGGTAACCCGCACATAGGCTGAATCAACCCCCTTTACAATGGCAATCATCTGTTGGTTGTTGTAGCGGATGCTGGCCTTAGCTTCAACCGACTCACTCACAGCCCGGATGCCTGCTACCTGGCGAATAGCCCGGAGTTGCTGGGGGGTGACCTGGAATATGCTGCCGCGAGCGGGGCTAACCCGCAAGGCAGGATAAAAGGAAGAGTACAGGGATTTCACCAAGTCTTCAAAACCATTAAACACGCTCAGCACCACAATCAAAGCAGCCGTGCCTACGGCAATAGCCACTACACTCACCCAGGAAATCAAATGGATGGCCTGTGTGGACTTTCGTCCCCAGAAATAACGACGCGCAAACCGGATAATCATGCCAACAGACGCCATCAATTCCCGGTTGGCTTGTCTTGTTCATGAATCTTTTTGAAAATCTCTTCCAGGCGAAAGACTTGTTCCAGGGTATCGTCTCGGAAAAACTGCAGTTCGGGCATGCGGCGAAGCTGATGCTTAATGCGTGCGGCAAGCTGTTTTTTGATTTCCCATTTCCTGCTTTGAATGGTAGCCAGCATTTGTTCAGGATCCTGAATCTGATAAAAACTCAGGTATACGCGTGCTTCCAACAAGTCCGGGGTCATTTTCACATGAGAAATGGATATCATGCCTCCGTGAAAAATGTTTAAGCCTTCGCGTTGAAAAATATCACTCAGCTCTTCCTGAATGAATCGGGCTACCTGCTTCTGTCGCTTTGATTCCTGCATGACTTAAGTTTTTACGTGAAAAATCCTTTCCTCTTCCGGCTAACTCGTAAATTTACGGGGTTTTCGCGAGCTTCTGATGAAGCATTTGTCATATCATGCATACCTGCTTTGTGGTATGGCTAACAGATAGTTTCCAAGAAAAACAGCAAATTATAAACCTTAGATCTCATGCGAAATGTTTTGTGGGTGTTGCGGTATTTGAAAAAACACGTGCAGGGCATTGTATTGTATTTTGTTTTCAACCTGTTATCCATTGTGTTTTCCCTGATTTCGCTCACCATGTTGATTCCTTTTCTGTCGCTCATTTTTGGGAAAACGCAACCTGTATACACCAAACCTGTTTTCAATCTGTCTTCCACGGGTTTAATCCAACTGTTCAACTATTATCTTACCCAGGTAATTGAAGCGTATGGCAAATCTTACGCTATCGGATTGATTTGTTTGGTGGTGATTGCAGCCATTTTGCTTAAAAATTTGTTTCTGTATGGCGCATCATTCATCAGTACACCTATCCGCAACGGAATTTTGATGGATATCCGGCGGGATTTGTTTAATCATGTGCTGGCGCTGCCTATCGGGTATTTTTCCGAAGAAAAAAAGGCAGATATCCTCAGCCGAATGACCAATGACGTGCAGGAGATTGAGGTCTCAATCATCAGCTTTCTGGAAAGTGCGTTTCGCGATCCGTTTACGGTGCTGATTTATTTCTGCACGCTGTTGATCCTGAGTCCTCAGCTTACCTTGTTCCTGGTGGTGCTGTTACCCATAGCAGGGTTAATCATTGGCCGGATCAGCAAGTCGCTCAAGCGGCATTCCAATGCAGGACAGCAAAGACTTAGCAACCTGCTGGCAATCATGGATGAGACTATCACAGGGCTGCGCATTGTAAAGGCGTTCAATGCCGAACGGCATCAGCAAATCAAGTTCCAATACGAAAATCATCAGCTATTTCGCCTGAAAAACCGGATCAACCGCCGGCGTGATTTAGCTTCTCCTCTTTCGGAATTTTTAGGTGTGGTGGTGCTTTGTGTGGTTTTATTTTTTGGCGGACAGCTTGCTTTATCCAATCCTCCTGTGGTAAGCGCAGATGTGTTTATTGCTTACATTGCTATTTTTTCCCAGATCATTAATCCCCTGAAATCCTTTTCCACTACTTCATACAATATCCAGAAAGGCCGGGCCAGTGCCGAACGCATTCAGCAAATTCTTGCCACGCCCATCACCGTGGTGGAAAAGCCGGATGCATTGCCGATTCATAGCTTTGAACAATGTATTGAATTTCGCAACGTAAGTTTTCGCTACCGCGACCAACTTGTTCTCGACCAGATTTCCCTGACCATTCCCAAAGGCAAGACCATCGCTATTGTGGGGGCATCCGGAGCCGGAAAATCTACTCTGGTTGATCTTATTCCCCGTTTTCACGATGTCACGGAAGGAGAGATTTTAATTGATGGCATTAACATCAAAGACTATCGGCTGCAGGATTTGCGCAAGCTGATGGGTATTGTGACTCAAGAACCCATTTTGTTTAACGACACTATTGCCAATAACATTGCCCTTGGCGCCACGAGTGAGGTGCGGGAAGAAGATATTGTGGCGGCTGCCCAGGTGGCAAATGCCCATCATTTTATCATGCAGAAAGAACAAGGCTATGCCACCAATGTGGGCGATAGAGGCATTAAACTAAGTGGCGGGGAAAAACAGCGCATTACTATAGCCCGTGCAGTGTTGAAAAATCCGCCTATATTGATTCTGGATGAAGCCACTTCTTCCCTGGATACCGAAAGTGAAAAACTTGTACAGGAGGCCATTCAGCGGCTCATGAAGCACCGAACCAGCATCATTGTTGCGCATAGGCTTTCCACCATCCAACATGCCGACGAGATCTATGTGCTTAGCAATGGCCGCATCGTGGAACATGGTTCGCACGATGAGCTGATGGCCGCAGACGGAACCTATCGGAGACTAATCCGGATGCAACAGATTGGCCTGCCGGCCGGAGAGGCTTAACTGCCTTTGCTTAAAGCCTTCTTGGCTTCTATGCTGAGGGTAGCATGGGGTACGGCACGCAGGCGAGCCTTGTCGATGAGCTTGCCTGTTACGCGGCAAATACCATAAGTCTTGTTTTCAATCCGCACTAAAGCCTTTTCCAGATGATCGATGAACTGGATCTGCCGGCTGGCCATCTGGTTTAACTGCTCCCGTTCTAAAGTGCCTGAACCATCTTCCATGCTCATGTATTTATTTTCCGTGTCTTCCGTACCCATTTCATCTTTGCGGGTGATGAGGCCTTGCAGATAAGCCAGTTCCTGGCGGGCGGCTTCTAATTTTTTGAGGATGAGTTCCTTAAATTCCTGGAGTTCGGCGTCGCTATAGCGATAGACTGGCCCGCTATGTTGACCCGGCTGGTCCAGAACCGATTTTTCAAATTCCGGTTGGTAAACAATGTCGGCTCTTTCTTCTTTTTCGGAAGCGGCGGGTTGGGATGAGGCTGCTGATAAGCTTTTCGGTTGGGATGCAGCAGAGGCAGCCTTAGTGCTTTTTGCCTTGCTGGATGCTAAAGCTTTTTTATTGGTGGCTTCTGCCGAAGCCTTGGTTTTTTTCCCGGCTTTGGCATCCGTTTTTTCAGCCGCTGATGAACTTGTTTTGGCTGTTACCTTCTTTTTCTCTTCGGTAGCCTTTCTTGAAGCGGCCGTTGCCTGTACCGTTTTAGATGCGGTTTTACGGGCCTGGCTTTGCTTTTTTTCGTCTTGAGTTGTTTTTTTCTGGATTGCCATATGCTTAGCGGGTTTTTTGAAGGTGAACGGTTAAAGGCACTTCATTTACTTCAATCAAACTACCATGCTGAATATGCGGAACAATTTCCAGTCGGTCTGCCAAAATTTCGGTGCAAATATACTTATAAAGATAGGAATCGTTCAGCACGGGACGAATAAGGTCATGATCGGCAATTTGCACCTGGATGCGATCGGTAACTTCCAGGCCCGATTCTTTTCTAAGCCTTTGAATACGGTTGACCAGCTCCCGGGCATGGCCTTCTTTTTCCAGTTCGGGCGTAACCGTAATGTCGAGGGCCACCGTCAGATTTCCTTTGTTTGCCGTCATCCAGCCAGGGATATCTTCGGGTACAATGTCCACTTCTTCAGGAAGAATGGCAACCAGTTCCTGAGCCGTTTCACCCGGTCGGGCGAGCTGGTCGCCTACAAAAGGCAGGCTGAGAGGTTTACCCTGTTTAAGTTGAAGGATATGCTCCTGATCCAATTCCTGTAAATATTGGGTAACGGCCTTCATTTTCTTGCCCAGCTTATTACCCAGGGCCTTGAAATTCGGTTTTACGCGATATTGGATACCCGATTCGCTCACGTAGGCTATTTCTTTGACGTTGACTTCGGCCTTGATCAAGGATTCTACGGCCTGAAGCTGCTGTTTCATCCGGTTGTCCACGATGGGGATTAACACCTTACGCAATGGCTGACGCACCTTGATGTTTACCTTTTTGCGAAGGGAAAGGATCAAAGAAGTGATATCCTGTGCCAGCTGCATTTGTTCCTCCAGTTCCGGACGGCTAAGGCTGGCATCAAAACGGGGAAAGTCGGCCAGGTGAACAGAAGAAATACCCAGTCGGCCGGTAACCTGGTTAAGGTTGCAAAACAGCCAGTCAGCAAAAAAAGGAGCAATGGGTGCCATTAGCATCGAGATGGTTTCCAGGCATTCGTAGAGGGTCTGATAGGCCGATTCTTTGTCGGCCGCATCCTCTTGCTGCCCATTATCGCTCGGGCGCAAGGGTTTCCAAAACCTGCGCCGGCAAAGCCGCACATACCAGTTACTTAGCTGTTCAATAACAAAATCTTCAATGTATCGGCCGGCCGCCGTGGGCTCGTAATCGTCAAATGCCTCATTTACCTTGGCTACCAGGGTGTTCAAAGCCGAAATGATCCATTGATCTATGGCCGGACGCTGTGCCACAGGCACGGGATTACCCGAATAGGTGAAACCATCGATATTGGCATAGAGGGCAAAAAATTGGTAAGTATTGTAGAGGGTGCCAAAAAATTTGCGCTGGGCTTCGCGGATACCCTCCACATCAAAACGCAGATTATCCCAAGGCGAGGCATTGGTAATCAAATACCATCGGGTGGCATCAGCACCGAAAGACTGAATGGTTTCAAAGGGATCTACCACATTTCCCAGGCGCTTGCTCATCTTGTTGCCGTGCTTGTCCAACACCAATCCATTCGACACAACCGTGCGGAAGGCCAGGCCAGGATAGCGTTCGTCATCGGCCGGGAAGCCCTGCCTGCGAAGTTCTTCCTGGATTTCTTCTTTCAGCAATGCACTAATGGCATGTAAAGTGTAAAACCAGCCACGGGTTTGATCAACCCCCTCACAGATAAAGTCGGCTGGATAGTTCTGGGCAAAAGTTTCTACATTTTCGAATGGGAAATGCCACTGGGCAAAAGGCATAGCCCCACTGTCGAACCACACATCCACCAGATCGGGCACCCGATACATGGGTTTCCCGGTGTCGCTTAACAGCACAATTTCATCTACAAAAGGCTTGTGGAGATCAAAAGTTGTGGTTTCTTGGAGATATTCCGGTTTATTCAGGGCAGCAGCCTTTTTGATTTCAGCTTTTAATTCGGCAATAGAGCCAATGCATTTTTCTTCTGCGCCGTCTTCGCTGCGCCAGATCGGCAGAGGGGTTCCCCAAAACCGGCTCCGGCTCAGATTCCAGTCCACAATATTTTCCAGCCAGTTGCCAAATCGGCCTTCACCGGTGCTGGCAGGCTTCCAGCGGATGCGCTTGTTCAGCTCCACCATCCGATCTTTTAACGCAGTCGTCCGGATAAACCAGGCCTGTAACGGATAATACAAAACAGGTTTATCGGTACGCCAGCAATGCGGATAACTGTGCTCATATTTTTCAATCCGGAAAGCCAGCCCTCTGGCCTTTAACCAGTTGCACAGGTCCACATTCACATCCTGATAATGAGGGTCGTCCTTGTAATTTTTCACGTAACGGCCGCTGAATTCGCCCACGCCTTCAATGAACTTTCCTTCCTTATCAACCAGCACCAGCATGCCCAATCCATATTGCTTGCCCACCCTGAAGTCGTCGGCCCCAAAGGCCGGAGCAGTATGTACAATACCCGTACCTTCATCGGTTGTAACGAAGTCACCCGTCACGATACGGAAAGGATCACCTCCCGCCTTTTCGGGACGATTGGCTTCAAAGGGCATCAGTTGCTCATAATACAATCCATGCAATTCTGCCCCACTGAAAGTGGTGAGCTCCTTCCAGGGGGATTGAATCTTGCGGTGGTTGTCTTGCACAAAAGCTGTGGATTCAATATCTCCGGGCTGGGGTGGGGCAAAATATTCACCAATTTTATCTTTTGCCAGAATCACATGAACCACCTCGTGGGTATAGGGGTGGCGGGTGCGGATGAGGCTATAGGTAAAATGCGGCCCGACTGTTAATCCCAGGTTGGATGGCAGGGTCCATGGTGTGGTAGTCCAGGCCAGGCAAAACACCTGTTCCTGTTCTGGGGGAAATGCCACCGCATGTTGTTGCCGGTAAGCTGCAATGGCATCTTGGATTCGCTTCCATGCCGGATGTCCGGCGTTGCGGCTGTCGGCCAGCCTGAACATGGCCACCACACTGGCATCCTTCACCATCTTGTACGTGCCGGGCTGATTGAGTTCATGAGAGCTTAATCCTGTCCCGGCAGCCGGAGAATAAGGCTGGATGCTAATACTTTCATAAAGCAGGCCTTTGTCGTACAGTTTCTTCAGCAGCCACCAAAGGGTTTCAATATAATTCGTTTCGAAAGTAATATAGGGATGCGCTAAATCCACCCAGTAGCCCATTTGCCGGGTGAGTTCTTCCCATTTGTCTTTATAGCGAAGCACAGCTTCGCGGCAGCGCTGGTTGTATGCTTCTACCGAAATCTTCTTTCCGATATCGGCTTTGGAAATACCCAGCTCCTGCTCTACCCCTAATTCTACCGGTAAGCCATGGGTATCCCAGCCGCTTTTGCGTTTCACCTGAAATCCCTTCATAGTTTGATAGCGGCATACCAGATCTTTTAGCGTGCGGGAAATCACATGATGGATGCCCGGCAATCCGTTTGCTGAAGGCGGACCTTCATAGAACACGAACGATGGTGAGCCCTCCCGCTGAGCAATACTCTGCTCAAAGGTTTTTTCCTGTTCCCAGCGTTTGCGCACTTCCTGTTCAAAAGCCGGAAGATTTAGCTGCGCATATTCCGGATATTTTTTTGCCTGTGTTCCCATGAAATGCCAGTCAAATTTGATCAAAAAGGGATGCAAAAATACAACAAAATGCCCGTCGGCTGCTTTCAGGAAGGGGTAAATATACATTCGCCCCGGACAAGCCAGGGCGGATGCAGGAGATCAGCATGAGCGATAAAAGTAGGATATGCAAAACTAATTTCCGGAACAGGAGGCTTGCTATCGGATCGGGAAAAATTATCCCCGCAATCGGGAAAATTCCTTAGCGGATCAGTTCACAAGGTTTCAAGCCAGTGTATTTTTTGAATGCGGTACTGAAATGAGAAATACAGGAATAGCCCATCCGGGAAGCGACTTCCGACACAGAAAGCCCTTGTTCATAGAGCAATTGGCGTGCTTTTTCCATGCGCTCCCGTTGGAAATAATCGTAAATAGTAGTTCCAAAAATTTCTTTAAAGCCTTTTTTCAGGTAACATTCGTTCATGGCCACCTTGCGGGAAAGCTCCCGAATGGTGAGGGGTTCATCCAAATGTTGCAACATGATGTCGCGTACCTGAAAGATTTTCTGTCGGTCTTCGGGATGGGTCAGAAAACGAGGCTTGGTTTTGCGCGGGGTAATCTGGCGAATTTGTTCACGGGAAAGCACCAGCAATTCCAGCGCTTTGCTCTGAACATACAATTGCTCGTCCAATCCTTCGTATGGGTGATGCAACAGATGATGCAACAAGCTGGTGATGCGGGTATTCACCTGTACAGGCTTCCAGACAATGGCTTTCCCGGAAGCTGAAGGAAATTCCATTCCCGGCCAGGCTTCCCAGGCTTCATCGGCCCCAAAGAATACGGGAGAAAAGCTAATGGAAATCATTTCTGCCGTGGAATGGCTATGCAAACAGTCTTCTTCGCGATGGGGGGAAGTACACAAGCTGCCTTTGCAGCCGGCAAATGCACAATAGCGGCGCCCTGGAATACAATATTTCAATTCAATAGCCGAAGGCTTAGACGCCGACCCGGTAACATGATACAAAATTGCTCCTGCAGCCTGAGGCTCTCCTTCGGCCCAAAGATATCTGCTCACCTGAATCTGCACATGATCTCCAGCCCGAAATTCCCTGTCCGACAAGCGTTCCAGCCGCCTATCTCCCAGCTGGCTCATGCCGGTTTGCTGAAAAAACTGCAGTGCCTGATCCATAATATGCAAAGATAGGATAATCAACATTCTGGCGCTGATTTTATCTGCTCCGGCATACCCATTTTTTGGCCAATTTTGTGTAATTTTGTCTTTTCATAAAACCTCGGATCATTCAACATGATTACAGATAACCAGCCTATTGTTTCTTCCTCCGCACAGGCATATACCGCAGAAAGTATCCAGATCCTTGAAGGCCTCGAAGCCGTGAGAAAACGGCCTGCCATGTATATCGGGGACATCAGCAGCAAAGGCTTGCATCACCTGGTATACGAAGTGGTGGATAATTCTATTGACGAAGCCCTTGCTGGCTTTTGCAAACAGATTAAAGTAATCATCCACGCCGATGAATCCATCACCGTAGAAGATGACGGGCGTGGCATTCCCACGGATATTCACCCCAAAGATGGACGCTCGGGCCTTGAAATTGTGATGACTGTGCTGCACGCCGGCGGAAAATTTGATAAAAACACCTATAAAGTTTCGGGTGGGCTGCATGGCGTGGGTGTGAGCTGTGTGAATGCTTTGTCTGAAAAGCTTCATGTGCTGGTCCACCGCGATGGGAAAATCTTTGAACAGGAATACAGCAGAGGTATCCCTCTTTATCCCGTTCGGGTAATTGGCACCACCGACCACACGGGAACCATCATCCATTTTACACCCGACCCTACCATTTTTACCACGCTCACCTTTAATCGGGAAATCCTGGCTACCCGCCTGGAAGAACTGGCCTATCTGAACAAAGGTGTGCGCATTGAACTGATTGATGAACGCGAAAAAGATGAATCCGGAAGCGCGCCCTACCGCGAAGTCTTTTATTCGGAAGGCGGACTGGAAGAGTTTCTGCTGATGCATGAAAACAAAGCCGGCCGCAACCTGCTTACCCCTTCGCCGATTTATGTGAACAGCTTTGATGAAAACACCTATATCGCCGTGGAGGTGGCCATGGTGTACAACGATTCTTATGGAGAACACTTGTTTTCCTACGTAAACAATATCAATACCATTGAAGGAGGAACCCATGTAGCCGGCTTCCGCAGGGCCATCACCCGGGTGATAAAGGCCTATGGCGATAAGAATAAATTGTTCGAAAAAAATAAAATCGAGATCACGGGCGATGATTTTCGCGATGGGTTGAGTGCCGTGATTTCGGTAAAAGTACCTGAGCCGCAGTTTGAGGGACAAACCAAGACCAAATTAGGTAATTCGGAAGTGATGGGTGTGGTCGATAGCGCAGTGGGTGCTGCCTTGGAAGCTTACTTGGAAGAACATCCGCGAGAGGCCCGCCGCATCATCGAGAAAGTGATCACTTCGGCTACGGCCCGCATCGCAGCCCGCAATGCCCGGGAAAAAGTGCAACGTAAAGGTGTGCTCACCGGCAGCGGACTACCCGGAAAGCTGGCCGATTGCTCGGATACCGATCCTGCCCGCTGCGAATTGTTCCTGGTGGAGGGCGACTCTGCAGGAGGAACAGCTAAACAGGGCCGTGATCGCAGCTTTCAGGCTATCCTTCCCCTGCGCGGCAAAATCCTCAATGTGGAAAAAGCTGCCGAACACAAGATTTACGACAACGAGGAAATCAAAAACATCTTCACCGCCCTGGGCGTAACCATCGGCACAGAAAACGACGATAAGGCCCTGAATCTTTCCAAACTGCGTTACCACAAACTCATCATCATGACCGATGCGGATGTGGATGGCAGCCATATTGCTACCCTGATCCTCACCTTCATCTTTCGTTACATGAAAGAACTGGTGGAGCAAGGCTATGTGTACATTGCCCAACCTCCTCTTTACCTGATCAAAAAAGGCAATGAACACGTGTATGCCTGGACGGAAGAGGAAAGAAAAAAAGCTATTGAGCGGCTAAGCGGTGGAAAAGAAGGATCAGTAACCGTGCAGCGTTACAAGGGGTTAGGAGAAATGAATGCCGAACAACTCTGGGAAACTACCATGAACCCCGCTACCCGAACCCTGAAACAGGTGACGCTGGAAAGCGCTGCAGAAGCCGACCGTATCTTTTCTATGCTCATGGGAGAAGAAGTGCAGCCGCGCCGGGAATTTATTGAAAAACATGCCCGCTATGCCAACCTGGATGTGTGAGCTTTTTGAGCCTTTATTGAGCCCATATGCACGTATCCATTAGGCTAAAAACGTTCTGAGCTGATGTACCGCATCTGAAATAAAACACCGTTCAAGACAGATTTTCCTACCTGCCCATACGTACTGCTCAGAACAAAATTATTCCACCCGGATGATCGCGCTCAAATTTTTCCCAGGCATCTAAAAATTTCCCTCCGCAGCTGCAGCCTTTGGCCTTGCATCTTCTGCAAAGATTCATCTTCTTCCCACATCTGTCACACACTACCGACACAGATGGAGCCAGGTCAAGGTAACCAAAGGACACACCACATTTTTGCAATTACCAGTGGCTCGGGTCAGGAAACCTAATTTTTCCAGGATATTCGAGGTTAAAGAGAGGATGCTTTTACATACTCAAAAAATTGATGGCCTTTCAAGAGGATGATGTCGCATGAAAATGCCTGATTATTTTGATGCCTGATGAATACCAAAAGCATAAATCGTTTCACTGGTGAAGGTTTGCCCGGGATTCAGCACTGTGCTCGGAAAATTGGGATGATTGGGAGAATCCGGAAAATGCTGCGTTTCCAGGCAAAATGCAGAACGCCGTACATACGGCTTGCCCGTTAAGCCATGCCTGCTGCCATCCAGGAAATTGCCACTGTAAAACTGCACACCCGGCTGTGTGGTGTACACTTTCATCTCAATGCCTGTGAGGGGAGAATAGGCTACTGCAGCCAGACTTAAGCTATCCGGAGCTGGTTTGTTCAGGACAAAATTATGGTCGTAGCCATGGCCATATTGCAACTGGATAAAGGGTGAATCAATGCGTTTGCCTATCTCCTGCGGTTGGGTGAAATCGAGCGGTGTGCCTGCCACGGGTGCAATTTCTCCGGTAGGAATTAATGTGCTATCGATGGGAGTGTAATGATCGGCAAATAGTTGCAGGACTGTGTTCCCGATAGAAGGATATCCTTCGCCAGACAGGTTAAAATAAGCATGATTGGTGAGGTTTAACACAGTGGGTTTATCGGTT
>JADGHY010000137.1 GCA_019683625.1 Thermoflavifilum sp.
GCAGATAGCTTGTATAATTTTTCCACCATCGGATATGCGATGGCGGCCGACAGTAAGCAGGGGCAATTCATTGATACTCATCCTTTGGGAGATAGTGGTTACTATAAATTGATTTTTGTGAAACCCGACGGAAGTTATTTTTTTAGCCAAACAATTTTTTTTCATGGGCAGACAGCCACGACCATTTCACATCCGGAAATTGCTATCCAGCCTGTGAACAAGCCTGCTCGCAAA
This sequence comes from Thermoflavifilum sp., assembly GCA_019683625.1. GTDB lineage: Bacteria > Bacteroidota > Bacteroidia > Chitinophagales > Chitinophagaceae > Thermoflavifilum. The sequence goes on from JADGHY010000137.1 coordinate 235, forward strand.
GATTCAGCTGTGGTAAATCGTCCGCCGGCTTATCATCCTTCCATTTATGTATTTACCAATCCTTCGGGCAACATCACCCTCTCGCTTCCCGATGCTGGTGCGCATACTTATCATCTGGTTTTTTATGATAGTACTGGAATGCGTGTGCTGGAAATTCCACACATCGGACAGTCATTGCTTACGCTCGACAAATCCAATTTTCTGCATGCCGGTTGGTTTCATTATGAGTTATATGATGGCAACAAGCTGGTAGAAAAATGGAAATTATATGTACCCGATGATGTGCAGGTAGATAGCATTAATGAAGAGTCGCCTGTGCGGCAGACAAAGGCAAGGGCACGATCTCGTCGCCGGTAGCTTCGCTGAGCCGATGCAGAAAATGTTTTATCCATTTGTTTTTCACTTCACTAAGGGGAATAGGTTTGCCCAGTTCACGTTGCATGGAGCTCACCTGTTTCCCCTGGATGCCGCAGGGAATGATGTAGTCAAAATAATGCAGGTTTGTATTCACATTTAGGGCAAGACCATGCATGGTAATCCAGCGGCTGCAGCGCACGCCCATGGCACAAATTTTCCTGGCCCGGTGAGGGATATCCGGATCCAGCCATACGCCTGTTTCTCCGGGTGAACGGGTGGCATGGATATCATATTCCCTCAATACATCTATCACAGACTGTTCCAGCAGGCGCATGTATTTTCCGATATCGGTAAAACATTTTTCCAAATCCAGGATAGGATAGGCCACCAGCTGTCCGGGCCCATGAAACGTAATATCTCCGCCCCGGTTGGTGTGCACATACTCGATGCCCAGCATGTGCAGTTGTTCTGGTGAAGCAAGCAGGTGGGAAGCTTTCCCATTTTTGCCCAGGGTAATCACCGGAGGATGTTCACACAGCAAAAGAAAGTGTTGGGTTTTTGCCTCAAGCGGAGAAATGGTTATGCCGTGTTGGGCAAGCTGTTCCCGTTGATAGGCATAGAAGGCTATCTTAGCCTGCAGATTTTGTTGCAGCAATTGCTCCTGATAAGCCCAGGCTTCCCGATAAGGTATGATGCCTAAATCTTGGACATAAAGGGTTTGAGCCATCAGGCAAAATTACGCCAATCGGTGGCTGTCGTTGCACCGTTAAAAAAAATAATGTACGCGGATAGTAATGGTAGTATCTTCTTTCAGGTAGAATGCAGAAGAAGCAAAATCGGGTTTGCCCCAGAGTCTTTTTTTTCTGGTAGATACGCCAACACCTTCCGTAGGGATGCCCAGGAAGTTCATGCGACAGCGCCCGTCATCATCTTCATCGTGCAGGAGGGCCACGGCATATATTCCGGCGGGCAAGTCGTTCCAAACCACTTCCGGCTTTTGTTCCGGGTTAAGGGGCATTCTCATCTGTCGAAAGCTAAGGTTGGGCTGGTCGGGAAACCCATAAGCCCGGTTGAACAGGGACAGCAGCAGCTGTCCCTTGTTGTTTCGCAAGCCTTCTACCCGGATCCGCAACTGAAACTGGGCCTGGCCATGCAGATGCAGGCACAATCCACCCGCCAGGAGCAGGGTAAAATGCTGGTATTTGAACCGGGCAAAAGGCATTCCAAAAGTATTAAGCCACCAACAAATTACAACCACGCCATTCGCTGGCATCCTGTCGGCCCAACACTTCAAATGTGGCGTCGGCATACACGCGGCCCACGTCGTCAGTAGCCAGAAAGGCGCAGGAATGCACGTTGGCGAGATCAATGATGTTCAGCAGCCCTTGCCCTTCGGTCTTCACTTCCAGCGGATCGTAGCTATCCCGCACCAGCACCCGCATCCAGGGCGGACAGGCAAAACGCCCTTTGCAAGGTGCATAAGCTTGGGAAAGCAATTCCGCCATGCCGTATTCGGCATGTACACAGTTTACCCGAAAAGCTTCCTGCAGGTGTAGATGTACTTCCTCCCTTATCATTTCCCTGCGCCGGCCTTTCATCCCGCCTGTTTCCATGACAAGCGTATGCCGCAATGGCATGGGATATTGGGCAGCAAAATCCAGTAAAGCAAAGGTAACTCCTAACAGAATCGTGGGCTGTTGCCTGGATTCCAGGCTTTTCAAGGTGTGGCTTAAGCTTTCCATATCGGAAAGATAAAATCCATTTTCCGGATGTGCACTTGCCTGCATCCATTCCCGCACCATGAAAATGAGTGAAGAATGAGGCCGCTCCAAATAATGCGGCAAAAGTCCAAGGATGGCATATTGGCTCAATGGGCCATAGAACAGTTCAAAACCTTTTATCAGACTCTTCCGATATACATTCAGATCCCGGATATAATGCCGGCTAGGGGTAATTCCGGTGGTGGTACTGCTTTCAAAATAGGTTTCCGGTAGGGTATCCTGCGTATCTACGACGGCATGAAATTTAAAACTGCTTACGGGTAAAAACGGAATTTCGGTGATATGCTTTACTGCTTTTGGTTTAATGCCCAGCTGATCCACAAAAGCGCGATAGGGAGTTACGGTTTGGTATTGATAGTGAAACAAGGCAATGGCATTTGCCTCGAAAGAGGCTGGTGCAGAAGAAAAAATATGGGTCTTAAAATCTTTTATGCAAAACATCGTTTAAATAGCTGAACCCTTTAAATTTGTTTTATGATGTGTCGCTTTCTGGTTTTTTTAGGCTTGATAGGGCTGCTGTTCACAGCTTGCAGCAAAAACAAAGGTTTTTCTTCAACGCCGCAAATTACGTTAGAATCCGTGAATCCCTTGGAATTAGGGAATGGAGAGACCCTTCAAATTGTATTAAATTTTAAAGATGCAGAGGGAGATATTCAAGATTCCGTGTTTGTGCGGGAGGATGTGGGCTATGATTATTATGATATTTTTTATCCGTTGCCTGGCGATGTGCCCAAGCAAAGGAATCTGGAAGGACAGATTATATTGAGCCTGCCTTATGGCTCGGGTGCCGGAGGCTTTGCTGTGGCAGCTCCTCGCCGTCCCAACTTGCCCGATACCGCAATCTTTTACATTTACATTAAAGATCTCCAGGGGCATATCAGCGACACGGTGAAGACTCCTCCGGTGATTGTGCAACCCTGATTGGCTTTTATTTTACCTCCAACATGCGTTGGATACCCAATTCTAATCCCCGCAATTCAGCCAACCCTCTTAACCTGCCTATGGCGGAATAACCGGGATAAGTTTTTTTGTGAAGATCGTCTAACATTTGATGGCCATGATCGGGGCGCACAGGGATAGCCCGTTCTTGCTGCCGCATTTGTTTTACTACCTGATACATAATGGCAAACATATCCACATCACCGTCGAGATGATCGGCTTCATAAAAATTACCCGGGCTTTGGCGCCTTACATTGCGCAGATGCAGGAAATGAATCGAGTGGCCAAATTCTTTCACCATGGCAGGCAGATCGTTATCGGCACGGGCTCCCAACGAACCCGTACAGAAACATAAACCATTGGCTGGAGCGGGAGCAGCCTGGAGCAGCGCGCGGAGATGAGCTGCTGTGCTTACGATACGAGGCAGGCCCAGCAGAGGCCAGGGTGGATCGTCGGGGTGAATGGCCAGGCGGATTTGCAGTTCTTCGGCAACAGGTACAATTTCCCGCAAAAATTCGAACAGATGATCCTGAAGCTCCCTTTCACGCATACCCGCATAAGCCTGAAGAGCATCGAGGATTTCCTCCCGGGTAAAACGTCCTTCGCTTCCCGGCAACCCTAAGAGGGCATTGTGGTATAAGGTGTTTTTTTCCTCAGCATTCATCTGTTGAAATCGTTGTTCGGCCTGGGCAATTTCTTCCGGCGTATAATCTTGCTCGGCATGTGGTCTTTTGAGCAAAAACAAATCAAATGCAATGAAGGCAAGTCGTTCAAACCGGAGAGCCAGGCTGCGATCGGGCATCGGGTAAGCGATATCGGTACGCATCCAGTCGAGCACCGGCATGAAATTATAGGTGACCACCTTAATGCCACAGGTGGCCAGATTCCGCAAGCTATCCTTATAATGTGCGATATACGTCCGGTAATGACCTGTTTGCCTTTTGATGTCTTCATGTACGGGCAGGCTTTCCACTACTTCCCAGTTCATGCCAGCAGCGGCAATTTCGCGTTGGCGTTTCCGGATTTCCTCTACAGACCATACATTACCTACTGGTATATGGTGTAGGGCAGTGACTACTCCGCTGCACCCGGCCTGACGGATATCCCATAGGCTCACGGGATCGTTGGGGCCATACCAACGCATGCATTGAATCAATTGATGGGGCATGATATCATGAGGTTTGAGGCCTGCAAAATACGCAGGAAAGCTGAATTCCGTCTTTCCGAGTTCAGCAAAATTATGTAGCTTGCAAAGGTTTTTGGTCCGGTAGCTCAGCTGGATAGAGCAACAGCCTTCTAAGCTGTGGGTCATGCGTTCGAATCGCATCCGGATCGCTTCTCTTTTCATATTTATGTCAATTGTATCTGGTGCATACTATGTGTATGTGCTCAGGAGTGAGCATTGCGACAGGATGTATATTGGTATCACCAGCGACATAGCACGAAGGTTAGCTGAACACAATGGGGGGTAAGACACGTTCCACACGTTCATGCAGGCCATGGAAATTGTTATGGTATGAGAAGGTGGGAGACAGGGTGTTAGCCAGGGAGCGGGAGGTTTTTTTTGAAGAGTGGGGTTGGTCGGGAATGGATACGCAAACATTTGCTTGGGTAGCTCAGCTGGATACCTGCCTGCCGGCAGGCAGGGAGCAACAGCCTTCTAAGCTGTGGGTCATGCGTTCGAATCGCATCCGGATCACTTATTTACTCTGCATTGTTTTCTGGTTGCATGGCTATTTTTCTCTGATGGGCTACCAACAATGCTTTCATCTGTTGAATCTCGTTGGCATCAATCATCTTATCTGCTAACGCGAACGGTGCATGCCCTGAAAAGGCCATTGGTAAGGGAACAGCGGCACCGGTATGAAAATAGCGAAGATCAGTCTGTGCAAGGAGTTCTGCCAACTGTTGGGTGCGAATCCCACCGGCAGCGATGATTTGTAACCGATCTCCCGCACGCGTCTGTAATTCCTGCAACAGGGCTTTGCCTTGTGTGGCCTGGGGTTGCTGCCCGGAGCTAAGCAGATATTGAAATCCCGCAGCCATAATATCTTCTATGGCTTTATACGGATCAGGACAAAGATCAAATGCCCGATGGAAAGTGGCTTCCATGGGCCAGGCCAGCTCCACTAATCTGCCACATCTTTCCAGATCCACATCTCCATTTTTTTGCAATATACCCAGCACCACTCCTTCGCAACCCAGCCTTTTGCAAAGCAAAATATCTGCCTGCATGATGGCATATTCTGCTTCATCATAGCAAAAATCTCCACCACGCGGCCGAATCATCACGAACACCGGCAAGGCAATTTGTTTTTTCACCTGCCGGATGGTGCCGGCAGAGGGCGTGGTGCCGCCGGCATGCAGATTTTCGCAGAGCTCAATACGATCGGCACCAGCTTCTGCAGCGAGCTTTGCCGATTGAAAACTATTTACACAGGCTTCTAATTGAAAACAAACAGCGTCCATTCAAACGAAATTACATGAAATCCATTTGCCAATGCTGTAATTTTAAGCTTTCTGAAATAGGATAATTGAAACCAAATTTGATGTGATATGGCTAACTTATTGATCACAGGAGCTTCCGGCGGATTAGGTATGGCGGTGATTCCCCGGCTGTTGCAAGATGGTTGGACGCTTAGTATCGCCGCGCATACTCATGCATCTATGCAGCAGATACGGGAACGCTTTCCCGAATCTTCCCTGCAG
>JADGHY010000138.1 GCA_019683625.1 Thermoflavifilum sp.
CTCTACAGTTCCCCAAGGTGGATGTACATCATAACCTTCACCTGCAAAATAAAGCCTGTTGGGGAACAACTGGTGCAGGGCCTCGATGGTGTCGGTCAATCCAGGTGTAGGAAAGCTATAACTCCCGCAACTATAATATTCAGAAAACCAATCGAATATGTAAGAAGCCTCACAAATTTTGTCAAGCATTTCCCGGGTTGTGCCGGCAAGTTTGCTCAAGCTCATGAGGATGAGATTGCGGGGATTACCAGATAGGGCAGAAGCATCTCCGGGAAGCCAGCCTGTGAGCATGGGTGTTTTTTCCGGATGGGCTGTCCACCAGGTGGGGATGGGCTGGTTGGTGAATAAAAAACTGAGATGGGTGCCCCAGATTTCTTCCCACCAGGCCCGTTTCCACAGGGTAACGATTTTCACGACGCGGCCAAAGCCCAGCCTGCACAGCAAATCTATAAGCTCATTGCCCTTGGGCCAGATATGCGGGGCTGCTGGTGAAGCTTGTTGAAATACACCAGGAGGTATGGTGCATATCACCCGATTGCCCCGAAAATGAAAGATTTGACGGGTATGATCTGCGGTGAGCCAAACGCAATCTGGCTGGGAAAAATCTATTTGCTTCACAAGGTATTGGAACAAAATATTGCCTCCGGCCTGCTGGTATCGTTGCAGCATGCCCTCAATCAATCGTCCATATCCGCCTTGTTGGGTAGGAATACGATATTGCCGGGCTTCAGGCTGTGACCATTCGGCCCTTAGTGCCAGGACACTTACCCGAGCGGGATCAGCAGCATCGTAGCCCATGGCATACTGCAACACTTGCCGGCGGAGTGAGGAAAACTGCGTGTCGGAAAAATAGCGGTCTAAAAACGCCAAGAGTGGGATATCTTCCGTTTCTGCATGCAATTTATCCCAGAATAATTGCCAATGAGCTTCAATAACTTCTTCATCTTGGGGTTGTGGTGTGCCAAGATGCAGCGAGCTCCCTTCCAGGGAAATTATGGGCAGGCCCAGACGGTTAATCCATTGAAAGGTTAGGGGTAAATGGCCATGGATAAATTCGGCTCCGGCTTCCACCCAGTATCCGGTGTGAGGATCCCGGAAGGTGTGGATGCGTCCTCCGGCGCGGTCACGGGCTTCGAGAATCAACACGTGTTGACCTGCTTCAGCCAACTCCACTCCGCATTGTAACCCGGCAGCCCCTGCCCCAATAATCAGGGTATCAAAAACTTGTGCAGATAGTCGGGAATGAGAATAAGATGCCATCTCACCCAAAGATAAGCCACCCCATGCATTGTCGATGGCGAAAGGTATCCGGTTAAGAAAAAGCAACCTGTTTCACCAGCCTTACACGCTTTTTCATATCGTCTTCCAACAAAGCTGAAGGGCTTATCGGAGGTAAAGCCTGGTTTTCAGCCGGATATCTGCAGATGAAGCCCCCACCCAGATATCGAACCAGCCGGGTTCTACCACCCATTTATCCGCTGCATTGAGCAAGGCAAAATCATCCCGGCTAAGGATAAAGTGTATGGTTTTGCTTTCACCGGGCTGCAGGTTTACCCGTTCAAATCCCCTTAGCTTTTCTACGTAGGTAGCTACCGAACTCAGTTCGTCATGCAGATACAGCTGGGCTATTTCGGTTCCGGCACGAGAACCGGTATTGGTGAGGGTACAGCTCACGATCAGTTGGCCTTTGGTTGTCCACTGGCTGGAATCGATTTGCAGGTGGCTGTAAGCAAATTGTGTATAGCTCAATCCATAGCCAAACGGGTAGAGCCAACCGTTGACACTGGCATTTCCGCCGGCATCGGCAGCGGGTTTCAGGGGAAAAGAAAGGGGAATCTGCCCCACAAACTTGGGGAAAGGAATACATAGTTTGCCGCTGGGATTGTATTTTCCCATCAATACATCGGCCACGGCGGTACCCATTTTTTCACCCAGATACCAGCACTCTACAATGGCAGGGATATGTTGTTGAGCAAAATTGATGGTAAAAGGTTTCCCACCCACCAGCAGTAAGACGGTGGGCTTGTGTAGGGCTGCAATCCGCCGCACCAATTCGTCTTGCATGCCGGGCAGTTTCAGGTTCACCCGTGAACGGGATTCGCCCACGGTTTGGCTGTTATCGCCCACAGCCAGGATAACCACATCGGCCTGACGGGCTATAGCAACGGCGCTATCCATCATGGCAGCCTCCATGCTATCGGGTGGGAAGTACATGATATCGCTTTCCGGAAAATGTGGATCGATATGATGACATCCTTTTGCATAGAGGACTTTGATGTTGGGAGGCAATGCGGTGGTAATTCCTTCATAGAGGGTAGTCACATGGGTTCGCACGGGGCCATAGCGCGAGAGCAGGCTTTGCTCTTCCTGCATGTTAGGGCCGATGAGGGCAAGGGTATGGATATGTTGCAGATCGAGTGGAAGCAGATTTCCTTCGTTTTTCAGCAGCACGATTCCTTCATGGGCAGCACGCAGCGCCAGCTGCTGGCTGGCAAGGCTATGGACAAGCGTATCAGCCGCTTCGGGATCAGGCATATAAGGCTGGTCGAACAAACCGAGCCAAAACTTCACGTAGAGCACTTCTTTCACCCGTTGATTGACTACCGAAATAGGGATTTTTCCCTCCTTTACCCCTTTGCGGACGGCCAAAATGAAATCGGCAGGGGAGCTAAAATCAGTCCGGACGTTTAATCCTGCCTCCAGGGCCTGGCGGGTTGCATCCACCTCATCTGCTGCCACATGATATTTGGTAACCAAATCTTCCACGGCCCGGCTATCGCTCACCACATAGCCTCGAAAGCCAAATTGCTTGCGCAGGATATCAATCAGAAAATGTTTGTTGGCCACTATGGGTATGCCGTCATAATCATTATAGGATGCCATGGTACCCAGTGCGCCGGCATGTTGAAAGGCTTCCCGGAAGGCATGCAGGTAAATTTCTTCCATTTCGCGGGGAGGAACTTGGGGATCGGTACGCACCCGGCCGTCCCTGCCGCCGATGGGAATGCTATACACGGCAAAATGCTTGCAGGTGGATACCACATGGGCCGACTGCAATCCGCTGACAGCCTGTTTACCCAATTCCCCAATCAGATAAGGGTCACAACCGTAGGTTTCTTCTGTCCGGCCCCATCGTGGATCGGAGGCCACATCCAGGATGGGCGAATACACATTGGTATAACCCAATGCCCGGGCCTCGCGTCCCGTGACCTGGCCAATGTCATAAACCAACTCTTTGTCGAACGCACAGGCCTGAGCAATCTGGGCAGGAAAATAGGTGGCCTTCATGTGGTTGAGCCCCCGGATGCCTTCGGTCGTAAAATCTACCGGGATGCCCAGCCGCGTCTGTTCCACAAAGAATCTTTGTATCTCGTTTATTGCTTGTGCATGCGCCGAGTAAGGAAAAGCATAAAGAGTATCCTTTCGCAAGCCGGTCAGTTGTTCATCTATATTGGCAATGCCATCTTTCCAGATGCTATCTTTCCAGGCGGGTGTGGGTAGCCGGTCTTGCAATACAGCTCCGTAGCCATAGAGAGTGGCCAGCTGGCAGGTTTTTTCATCCAGGTTCATTTGCCGCAGCAAATCGTCCACGCGTTTTTCAATAGGCTGGCGGGGATCTTCGTACACATCTTTTTTACCGTTTTTATTGAAATCAATCCATCCCTGATGGTAGATTGACTGAGCTTGGGAGAGGAGCACCTGCCCGATGAACAGCAAGAAAGCCAGGCGTTTCATCTTGTACAGATTTTTAGGTTAAAACCAAAAATTGGGCGCATGCCCCTTGGTGACAGGATGCGAATATCGCCATAGTGCCTGCAGCAGATAATAATCCGCATAAATCAAAGGCACATCCATTTCTCTGTGGTGATGAGCATCTCCGGTGGCATGTTTCACCAAAAGAAAACTTCCGGAATCGGTATTCAGGTATGAAGGTGCACAAAGGCTGGCCAGCATCTGCAGGGCCCATTGTTGATAAGCATTGGCTTTTTGGGGTACGTAGTTACGCAGTTCCAGCAGGGCCGAAGCGGCGATGGCGGCAGCAGAAGCATCTTTCAATTTTCGCAGGCTATCCGGAGCGTTGAAATCCCAGGGTGGAATACGATCTGCGTAGGCAGCAAGCTGATGGATGAAATAATCTGCCGCCTGTCGCGCATAGAACAGATAGCGTGGATTTCGGGTAAACCGATAAGCTACGGTAAGGCCATATATGGCCCATGCTTGGCCGCGCGACCAGCAGCTGCTGTCTGCATATCCCTGCCAGGTCTTGCGGGCCAAGAGTTTGCCGGTTTCCGGATCATAATCGAGTACATGATAAGTGCTGAAATCTTTTCGGAAGCGGTAGCGCAAATCATGGTTGATATGGGAAACGGCTATCTGATAAAAGCTGCTGTCGCCGCTGAGCGCCGTGGCCCGGAAAAGCAATTCCAGGTTCATCAGGTTGTCCACAATGACGGGATAATGCCAGGGGCCACCGTCCCATGATTTAATGCAGCCTACCTGTGCATGATAACGGCTGATGAGTGACCGAGCAGCCTGAATCAGTACTTTCCGAAACGAGCTGTCTTTCGTGATTTGATAGGCTTTCTCGAACGGGATACCCACCATAAATCCCAGATCGTGGGTATTGGTGAGGGTATCATCGGCAGCCAGGGGCAAGGTAAATCGCAAAGCCTCCTTTTTCCAGCGCGGATCACCGGTAAACGCATACAGATACCAAAGCTTGCCCGGGAAAAATCCGGCTGTCCATCCCCGCATGCCCACGGTAATAGCTTTTTCCTTAGCCTCCTGGCTGTGCAGAAACCGGGTGCTATCATCATATTGAGCCAGAAATGCAGCCGTTTGCTGTTCGGCTTTAGCAATAACCTGGTCAACCGGCAGGCTATCAACGGCTGGCCGGGATATGGCCAGCATCAGCAAGCCCAGGCTCCAGCAAAATACGGTCATGACGCAATGTTTTTTTCTTGAAAACAAAGATGAAAGAATCTGCGGGAAGCCGCAAGGAATTTTTATGCAATCGTTTCCGTGAAAAAATGTAACCAAAACGGAATTTTTGTATATTTCGCTTATGGCTGAGAAAATTGATTTAAAACGCATTGCCAGGGAATTGAATCTGGCTGTTTCTACGGTATCTCGTGCCTTGCGCGATAGTTATGAAATCAGTGAAGAAACCAAACAAAAGGTATTTGCCCTGGCGCGTCAGCTGAATTATGAGCCGAATCCTTATGCCAGCAGCCTCAGGAAACAAAAAAGCAAAACCATTGGTGTGATTCTTCCTGAATTACCCAATAATTTTTTCACCCATGTGGTAAACGGGATTGAATTTATTGCCCGGCAAAAAGAATATCATGTGTTGATCTATATTACCCACGAACGTGTAGAGCAGGAGATGGCTTTAATCAGGCATTTGCAGAGTGGGCGGGTGGATGGCGTGCTGGCTTCTATTTGTGCGGGTGCACAGGATATTGCTCATTTTCGCAGCTTGCTGCAGCATGGTATTCCATTGGTGTTTTTTGACAGGGTATGTGAAGATGCGGGTATTCCCGTAGTCACCACCAATGATTATGAAGCCAGTTTTCAGGCCACCACCCATCTGATTCAGCAAGGATGCAGGCGATTGCATCATCTTACGCTGCCCTTGCATTTGTCTATTACCCGCAAAAGGCTGCAAGGTTTTCTGGATGCTTTGCGCCAATATCATTTGCCAATTGAGGAGTCGACTGTATTAATTGCCCATGATCTGGATACATTTTATCTGCAACTGGAGCAGATGCTTTGCAGTGCACAACCTCCTGATGGCATTTTCGCCGCAGTGGAAAAGTTGGTCTTGCTGGTCTATCATATTTGCCAGAAACGACATATCCGCATTCCCGATCAGCTGAAGGTACTGGCTTTTTCTAATCTGGAAACAGCCCCCCTGCTGGCCCCTCCGCTCACTACCATTATCCAGCCAGCATTCGAGATGGGTAAAAAAGCAGCAGAAATAT
>JADGHY010000139.1 GCA_019683625.1 Thermoflavifilum sp.
GCTCCAGCCTGGGTTTACCTATGATTTCACGCATGATCACCACGTGATCATTAAAATACAGCGTACATCCCACAATCAATCCCAATCCCACCTGACCGAGAATCTTGAATTTACCTGCAAGACCTTCTTTATTTTTTTTGAATACTTTGATATAATCATCCAGAAAACCAATGAAGCCAAGCCATAGGGTACATACCAGCATGAGGATGATGTACACGTTTTCGAGACGGGCAAACAACAAAGTGGGAATGATGATGGCCGAAAGGATAATTAATCCGCCCATGGTGGGAGTACCCGCTTTCTGGTTTTCCCCTGAAAGCCCAAGCTGGCGCACGGTTTCACCGATCTGCTTGCGTTGCAAAAAAAGCAGGATGCGCTTGCCGGCAAACAAGGAAATGATCAGCGAAAGCAAAATGGCCATGGTTGCCCGGAAAGTGATGTATTGAAATACACCGGCGCCGGGCAGGTCGAAATGTGTTTTTAAATATGTAAATAAATAATACAGCATGCAATATTCATTTACCCAATGAAGTAAACATTTCCTTTACCACTTCCCGATCATCAAATGGATATTTCACTCCCTTTATTTCCTGATATTTTTCATGTCCTTTTCCGGCAATCAAAATGATATCGTTGGATTGCGCTAATGTACAGGCGGTACGGATAGCCTCTTTCCGGTCTACGATGGACAAGGTTTTAGCCAGCATAGATGCCGTAAGACCTGCCTTCATTTCTTCGATAATGGCCTGCGGATCTTCACTTCGGGGATTATCTGAAGTAAAAATCACCTGATCGCTGAAGTGAGTGGCGATGAGGGCCATCTCAGGACGTTTCGATCGGTCGCGATCACCCCCGCATCCCACAACAGTAATCAGGCGTTGCTGGGATTGTTTAAAACCCAAAATCGTTTGCAATACATTTTTCAGGGCATCGGGTGTATGGGCATAATCCACGATGGCAATAATGTGTTGCACAGGAGAAATAAAATAGTCAAACCGACCCTCAGCACCTCTGAGATCACTTAAGATGCGCAGCGTTTCGTCTTTTTCCTGACCTAATAATCGGGCAGCAGCGTATGCGGCGAGCAGATTATATGCATTAAACTCACCGATCAGCCGGCTATGTACCAGTTGGTGATCGATTTCCACTTGCAGTCCGCTCAGGTGGTTTTCAATGATTCTGGCTTTAAAATCGGCTTGTTTGCGCAGGGCATAGGTCACAATTTTTGCGCGTGTATTTTGCACCATTACCATGCCGTTACGATCGTCAATATTGGTGAGTGCAAAAGCCGTGGGAGGAAGCTGATCAAAAAAAGCTTTTTTGGCCTTCAGATAATTTTCAAAGGTTTTATGATAATCCAGATGATCGTGGGTGATATTGGTAAAAATCCCTCCGGTGTAGTGAACACCCGCAATGCGTTTCTGGTGAATAGCGTGTGAACTGGCTTCCATGAATACATGGGTGCATCCTTGTTGGTGCATGCGTGCCAGCAGCTGATGCAGTTGAATGGCATCGGGGGTGGTATGCGTAGAAGGCTCAGCTTGATCGCCGATGATGTTTTGCACGGTGGAAATCAGGCCGGTTTGAAATCCCAGACGAGAAAACAATTGATAGAGCAGGGTAACTACCGTGGTCTTCCCGTTTGTGCCGGTGACACCCACCACCTGCATGTGATGCGAGGGATCTCCGAAGAAATGCCCTGCCAGCACACCACAGGCTTGGGCACTATCGCTTACTTGGATGTATGTAATTTGAGGGGAAGGCGGCTGAGGCATTTCTTCACACACGACAGCCACTGCGCCTCTGGCAATGGCCTGAGGAATAAATTGGTGCCCGTCGGCATGCAGGCCGCGAACAGCCACAAACAAGCTGCCTGGCCCCACCTGCCGGGAATCGGCCGTGATGCTGGTAATGGGCAGATCGGTGTTTCCGCTCACTTCAATCAGCTGCACATCGGTTAATATGTCGCGCAATAGTTTCATGTTCAGTTCAAAATCAGTTGAATTTGTTGTCCCGGACGCACGGGCGAGCCGGCCGGCAAAGATTGCCCGACCACATGGCCTGCACCGGTAAATTGTACCTTTAATCCCTTTTGTTCCAGTAATCGGATTGCATCTCTGAGGCCTAAACCACTCAGATCAGGTATCAGCGCAGCAGAATGCGCATCTGACACCTCTATGGTGTTCACCGGAATATGCTGCCAGTTGTTCGTGAGCTGTTTTGCCCGTGTGGAAAGGGTGCGTACACTCCAGCGGATGGTATCCATGCGCGGCTGAGGCAAGCGTGGAGATGCTTTGGGTGTCAGATGCAGGGCATACAGCTGATCGGCAATTTTCCTAAACACCGGAGCGGCCACATCGGCCCCATAATACACCCGAGGATGAGGCTGGCTGCGAATCACCACGATACATGAATATTGGGGATCATCCGAAGGAAAATAACCCACGAAACTGGATTGATACACCTTGGAGCTATATCCTGTCCGGCCATCGGCCACTAAAGCCGTACCCGTCTTGCCGGCAACCGCATAAGGAGCTCCCAGAAAAGGCTTACGGGCCGTGCCATCGGTAACCACGCTTCTCAGCATCCTTTGCACCTGATGCAAGATGGTATCGGAACAAATCTTTTCGATTTTTACGGGAGAAAAAGTCTTTATGGGCTCACCAAATTCCTGGATAGATTGTACCAGATAAGGTTTCATCATCCAACCCTCGTTGGCCACAGCATTGTAGAGCGTGAGCATTTGCACGGGACTTACCAGCACTTCATAGCCAAACCCCATCCAGGGTAAAGTGGTGGCACTCCAGGTGCGCGATTGCGGAGTTTTAATTAAAGGCGGTTGTTCGCCAATCAAATCAATGCCTGTGGGCTTATCCAGCCGCAAGGCCCGCAAATGCCTGATAAAACGCATCGGATCATCTTTGTAAAGATTGGCTAATTGAGCAAATCCTACATTGGAACTCAGGTCTAATGCTTTTTCCACAGTAACCCAGGTTTCGTTGTGCTTTTCTGCATCATAAACCGTGCGGTTGCCTAGTTTCAGCTCTCCCCGGTAAAGATTAATTTGGGTGCGGGGCGTTACCAGATGATCTTCAAGCACGGCAATCAGGGTAGCGAGTTTGAATATTGAGCCTGGCTCCGTATTCATGAGCGCATAGTTATAATCTTCCCAATAACTGCCATCGGGCTGACGGCCCAAATTCGCGATAGCCTTAATTTGACCGGTTTTCACGTCCATCACCAGGCAAGTACCGTATTGTGCCTGAACAGAGTCGAGCATCTGGTAGAGCGCCTGTTCGGCAATATCCTGAATATATACATCGATGGTGGTAACAATGTCTTTCCCATTTTCCGGTTCCAGGGTATATCCTTCCACCGGGGCATAAGTGCCTGCAGCCACTTTTCGCACCAGTTGCCGCCCATCTTTGCCCCGCAATACGCTGTCATAGGTTGCCTCCAGTCCCACATTTGGCGCATTGGGCCGCCATAAGCCAATGGTGCGATTGGCCAACAAACCATAAGGATTGATCCGCTTTTCATGCATCTCGGCAATCATGCCGCTGCGATAACGGCCTAAACGGAAAAGCGGTAATTGCAGCAATTGCTGGTAGGTTTTTAAATCCAAATCTTTCTTGAACAAGAGATAGCGTTCCTGGCTATGATAGGCTTTCCATAAAAATGATCGATACCACGACGCGGAATGATCACGGAACAATCGAGAAAGGCCCAACGCCAGCGAATCCACATTTTCCCGAAATAATTTTCCCTGGTTGGCCCGCAGGCCATCGGCCATCATGTCGAGATGGATATCGAAAAAGGGTACAGATGTGGAAAGCATTTCACCATCATCCGAATAGATGGTGCCTCGTTCTGCATCCATGGTCACATATCGTTCCTGCAAGCTATCGGCCATGCTTCTCCAGTAATTACCTTGAATATGCTGAATGATAAAAATCTTTCCCAGAATGATGATGCCAATCACCACCATTCCCATGAAGCTGAGATATACACGCCATAGAATATCTTGTTTGATATCCATGTTTCATTTTGTTGTATCCACAACCAGTACAAATGGCGGTTGCGACGACGCTTTCCAACCCCAGGGAGCCACTTCACGGGCTACCTCGCTGTATTTGCTCTGAAACATCACTTCACTTTTTGCCTCCAGATATTTCCAATGCAAATCCTTCACTTCCTTCTGGAGTTGATTCATTTTCCGGATTTTCTTTTCAGCCTGATGACCATTAGCGATATAAACCAAAGCCAGGCAGGACAGGTAAAAGACGAATGGCAGATGCTTGATAATCCATTCGTGTTGAAACATGATGCGGCGATAAGCAGCCGACCGTCGCTTCGGCGGATTAACCGCTCCAGCGGCAGGAGTTGCAGGTTGCGATGGTTGTTTCTGGGTATTCATCAGGAAAAATATTTTAGGTATATCGTGTTAAATGGTGAATAGATTCAGGACGGTAGGGGTAATTTTTCAGCAATGCGCAATCGGGCGCTGGCCGATCTGGGATTACGCTGTACTTCATCGGGTGCAGGCTGAATGGGTTTTCGGGTGAGCATGCGCAATCCGGCATGTGTTTGGGAAGGCAACGGCATCTGTCCGGCAGGAGTTCCTTTCATAAACTGTTTCACGATGCGGTCTTCCAGGGAATGGAAGCTGATGACCACCAGCCTTCCACCTGGCTTAAGCACTTCCGCAGCCTGCTGCAGGAAACTTTCCAGAGCGTGCAGTTCATCGTTCACGGCAATGCGCAATGCCTGAAACAGCTTTGCCAAATACTGATGCCTGTTGCCTCTTACCAGCGGTTCGAGCAGCTGCACCAGTTCTCCCGTGGTTTCAATAGGCTTTTGTGCACGGGCTTGCACAATGGCACGGGCCACTGTGCGGGCATTTCTCACTTCCCCATAAGCTTCCAGCATACGATGCAGCTCGGCTTCTGAAGCCTCACGCAATAAATCGGCCGCACTGCGTTCGTTGCGCCTGTCCATGCGCATATCCAGAGGAGCGTCATAGCGCAGGGAAAAACCTCGTTCGGGTGTATCCAGCTGAAAGGATGAGACGCCCAGATCAGCTAGAATGCCATCTACCGGGATCATCCGATAATACCGGAGAAAACGTTTCAGGTAAATAAAGCTTTCCGGCACAAACAGAAGCCGTTCATCCGCCACCACATGAGCCCTTACGGTTTCATCCTGATCAAAGGCAATGACCTTGCCTTTCGGCCCCAAGTGGCTAAGGATGGCGCGGGTATGCCCACCTCCTCCGTAAGTGGCATCCACATAAATACCATCGGGCTGAATTTGCAATCCCTCTAGCACTTCCTGCACCATCACCGGTTCATGACCTCTCTGTATGGCATTCATAGGGTGTTCCCTCCCATCACCCGGCCGGCCAGCTGGCTAAAGGCTTCAGGTGAAAAGTTGTCAAAGAGCGCCTGGTATTTTTGTTTATCCCAGATTTCAATCTTATTGGTATTGGCAGCCAACACAATGTCGCGCGTTAAACCTGCATATTCCATCAGATGCTTGGGCAATAAAATCCGCGAGGCACTGTCGAGCTCCACCAGCGTGGCTCCCGCCAGAAAATACCGCTTGAAAGCCCTCACCTGCGGATCAAAATCATTTAACTTTTTCAATTGTTCGAATAATGGCGTCCATTCCGACATGGGATAGAGCGACAGGCATTTTTCAAAACCTCTGTTCAGCACAAACTGGTGGCTATCTGCTTCCCCCAGCTGTTTTCTAAAGCCGGTGGGCAGCAAAAAACGCCCCTTGGCATCAAGCGTCGCCTCATACTCCCCCAAAAAGCCTGTCATGGCGGATTTTAAATTTCACCCACAAAATAACACTTTTTCCCACTTTTTTTCCAAAAATTATATAATGAATTTTATCCACAATATTTTTCCGAGCAAAAAGCTTATTGGGAGCAGTTTTCTAAAAAAGCCTTCCTAAAACACCCTGCACAGAG
>JADGHY010000140.1 GCA_019683625.1 Thermoflavifilum sp.
ATTTTGTAGTGACCAATACCGCCAAGTTCGTGGGAATATTTGAAAAATTCAAATCTACCCTACTCTTATATTTGATTTTTTTGAGAAAATCTAAAATTATTATCTCTTCGCTCACAAAATTTCAGAAAAGAAAAATTTTGCCAAACGGGCAACAACTCCCTTCTGGAAATATTTTGAAAGGATTGAACGGTCAATGCGCAATTACCGGCAGGATGGCATAGCTTTGCAGGTATGCTGATTGATGCATATGCAAATATTTGAAGGATGAGATATTTACCCGTGAATCCCCAGTTGTTCATCACCAATCGCAGGCGTTTCATGGCGCGCATGTTGCCCATGTCCATTGCCATTTTTCATTCTAACGATGAAATGCCTACCAACGGAGATGCCCTGTATCCTTTTCGCCAAAACTCTGATCTGTTCTGGCTTTGCGGTATCGAACAGGAAGATACCATGCTGATTTTGTTTCCCGACCATCCCGACCCCAAATATCGGGAAGTGTTGGTGCTCACACGTCCTGAGCCGTTAAAGGAAAAATGGGATGGCCATCGCCTGCGTGCCGATGAAGCACGAAAGATTTCAGGTATTCATACGGTCATCTGGCTCGATAGCATTGAAGGCTTGCTCACGGCCTGGATTCATCTGGCAGATCATATTTACATTAATACCAATGAAAATGACCGCAAGCGCAGCTGGCTGCCCACCCGTGACTATCGCTATGCCGAAGAGCTGCGTCGCAAATTTCCGGCCCATGATTTTCAACGTTCGGCACGCCTCTTGGCCCGGCTTCGATCGGTGAAAACCGCTTATGAAATTGAGCTGATGCGCATAGCCATCGACATCACCCATAAAGCTTTTCTGCGGGTATTGTCATTCATTCGCCCCGGCGTAATGGAATACGAAATAGAAGCAGAGATCTTGCATGAATTCCTGCGCAACAGGGCAACGGGCCCGGCCTATAGTTCCATCATTGCCAGTGGCGATCGGGCGCGTGTATTGCATTATGTCTTTAACGACCAGGAATGCCGGGATGGGGAGCTGGTGCTGATGGACTTTGGCGCTGAATACGCCCGCTACTGCGCCGATCTTACCCGCACGGTGCCGGTGAATGGCCGTTTTACCGCCCGACAAAAAGAATTATACAACACCTGCCTGCAACTGCAACGCTATGCCATTGGCCTGCTGAAACCCGGCATCACCCTTCAGCGGTATCACCAACTGCTCGGCGATGAAGCCACACGCCTGTTTCTGAAAGTGGGGCTGCTCAAGGAAACCGACGTGAAAAATGAAGATCCCGAAAACCGGGCTTATCAAAAATATCTTTACCATGGCATTTCTCATTTCCTGGGCATTGATGTGCACGACTTAGGCAGCAAAACCGAACCGCTCATCCCCGGCATGGTGCTTACCGTTGAACCCGGCATCTATATTGAAGAAGAACAAATTGGCATTCGTATTGAAAACAATATCCTCATCACAGAAAATGGAAATGAAGACCTGATGCAACACATACCTGTTGAGGCCGAAGAAATTGAACGGCTCATGCGCAAATGATCATCACCGGCTAATGTGAAGATGTTGCAGATACTGGATTTATCGCTTATCTTGCCTGCCGTATGAGGCAATTACCAAATGTACTCACGCTGGGCAATTTATTTTGTGGTAGCCTATCGCTGATTTTTATCCTGCAATCACCCTGCTATATTTCCAGCTATAACGGTCAGGATTATCTGGTAACGGCACCAGAGCCTTTGTTCTGGGGTGCTGTGCTGATTGGCATTGCTGCTGTGCTCGATTTTGCAGATGGATTTATAGCCCGCTGGATGAAGGCCAGCTCCGAAATGGGCAAGCAACTCGACTCCCTGGCCGATGTGGTGACCTTTGGCATAGCACCGGCCATGATCTTGTTTCAACTGCTCAAAAATGCCTATATGCAACTGCCCGATGCCATCAATGTGAGCATCGTTAACCTGGCTTTTACCTTGCTGCTGCCCTGCTTTGCGGCCTGGCGACTGGCTCGTTTCAATATCCAACCCGCTACATCTGCTTATTTCACCGGGTTGCCCACGCCTGCTGCCGGCCTCTTGGTGGCCTCTTTTCCCATGATCTTGTTGAAAGATCGGTTTCATTTGTCCACCTACCTCCAAAATATCTGGATTCTCTATGCCATCCTGGTGCTGCTGTGTTACCTGATGGTGTGCCGATGGCCCATGTTTTCCTTTAAATTCAGCAATTTTAGCTGGAAACACAACTGGTACCGTTATCTGTGGATATTGCTGTTTGTGCTCAGCATCATCTGGCTGCATGCTGCGGCAGGGCTAAGCGGATTTGTGCTTTACATTCTGTTATCTTTGCTGGCAAGAAAACAACTTGTCTCCGGATGAAATTCATAGCCCATATTGATGTGATGCCGCTCAGGGAATTGCTCGACCCGCAGGGAAAAGCAGTACAGGCAGCGTTAAAACAATTAGGATTCAGCCAGGCTCAGGATGTGCGCATGGGTAAACATATTGAACTTACCCTGGAATCGGCCGATGCCGAACAAGCCCGCCAGATGGCACAGCAGGCCTGTGATCAGCTGTTGGCCAATCCTGTAATGGAATATGCCCACATCCATATTGTACCTGACCCGGATAGCACATCCGTTTAAGCCATGCCTCTGTATGTTGTGCCTACACCGGTGGGCAATTTGGAAGACATTACCTTACGTGCACTCCGCATCCTGCAGGAAGTGGATCTCATCCTGGCCGAAGATACCCGTACCTCGGGCTTCTTGCTCAAACATTATCAGATTCAAAAACCGCTACGCGCTTATCATCAACATAATGAACATGCCATCGTAGCCCATCTCATCGATCAGCTGAAGACCGGTACCACTATGGCCTTGCTCAGCGATGCCGGCACACCGGGCATTTCCGACCCGGGCTTTTTGCTGATCCGGGAAGCTATTGCCGCCCATATCCCGGTGGAGTGCTTGCCGGGGCCCACAGCCTTTGTGCCCGCACTGGTGTGTAGCGGATTGCCTATGCAACGCTTTTGCTTCGAAGGTTTTTTACCCGTGAAAAAAGGCAGATTACGGCTGCTGCAGCAGCTCAGCCGCGAAACACGCACCCTGATTCTGTATGAATCCCCTCACCGGCTGCTGAAAACCATGCAGGATCTCATCCTTCATCTGGGCCAAAATCGGAAATGTTCTGTCAGCAGAGAAATTTCCAAGAAATTTGAAGAACATCTGCGAGGTACCCTGCAGGAAGTATATCTGCAACTGCAACAAAAAGAAATCCGCGGCGAATATGTGCTGGTGATTGAAGGAAATCCCCATCCCGCAAAAGCTGAACGGGATGAATAGCCACTTGCTGAAATAACCATGCGAAGGATATATTGCTTGTGCTTGGATGGACATATATCATCCCGGAATCTTAATTTTGAAACCTAAACAAGCTTTCAGATGAAATACCTACACATTTTGATCTTCGGCATGATCGCGTGTTATGGCTTCTCACAAGCTGCTTTTGCCCAGATTGGAAAAGTACCCGATGCCGTGATGCAGGCATTTGAACAAAAATATCCGGATGCCAGCGAAGCTACTTTTGTGAATAAGCTCGTGGAAACAGATGTGAGTTTTCAGATGCATCAGGTACATTACAAAGCCCGCTTCAGCAATAAAGGGGAATGGCAGGCAACCCTCCAGGAATCAAGCTTTGGCGAACTGCCCGAGGCCGTACAGGATGGTTTTCACAAAAGCAAATATGCCGACTGGAATATTGAATCGGTCTATATCCTGTATCAACCCGATAAACCTGTAGAATATCGTGTAGGCGTATCCAAAAATGCTATTCAGAAGAAGAATTTGTATTTCAACAGCAAAGGCAGATTGCTGCACGATAATATCACGCTTTAATTCATTTGCAACCTACTTTTCAATGGATCTGCACATGCATCACAAAATCTTCAGCCTGTTTTTCTGCTGCAATCTATGCTATCATTTTGCCGCCCATGCGCAAACCTGCTATTGGCAACAACGCGTACATTACACCATTCACGCCCATTTAAATGTGCATACCAATCGCCTCAACGGTAACGAGCATATCGTATATGAAAATCATTCGCCCGATACGTTGCGGGAAGTATTTTTTCATCTGTACTGGAATGCTTTTCAACCCGGCAGCATGATGGATGTACACAGCCGCGAAGCCGGTAAAATCATTCTGGGCGTCACCGCACAAGGGGATACCATGCGCGACTGGGATAGCCGTGTGCGCGACCGTATCGCTCATCTGAAGCCCGATGAAATAGGTTATGACAGCGTTACACGTGTTGCCATGAATGGTGTCCCACAACCTTTCAAGATCAAAGAAACTATTCTGCAGGTGCATTTAACCCAACCCATATTGCCTCATCAACAGGTAAGTTTTGATGTAGATTTCAAAACACAGGTGAATATACAAATCCGCCGAAGCGGCCGCGATAATGCAGAAGGCGTACGATATTCCATGAGCCAATGGTATCCAAAGTTATGTGAATATGATCGCCAGGGCTGGCACCCCACACCTTATGTGGGGCGCGAGTTTTACGGCGTATGGGGAGATTACGAAGTATGGCTCACGTTGGATAAACATTACGTGGTGGCCGCCACTGGCTATTTGCAAAATCCCAATGAAATTGGCTATGGATACGAAAAACCGGGAACAACTGTGAAACGGCCTGCAGGGGATGAACTCACCTGGCATTTCGTGGCGCCCAATGTGCATGATTTTGTCTGGGCTGCCGACCCAGATTATGTGCACCTCGTAGATACGGCCCATAATGCGGCTCATACCGCCATCCATGTGTTCTTTAAAAAGGATAGTGCAACCCTTGAAGCCTGGCACAATTTGCTGAAAGCAGCCGTGCGGGTATTGCCATTTATGGAAGCACATTTCGGGCCTTATCCATTCCACCAATATAGTTTCATTCAAGGAGGCGATGGCGGCATGGAATATCCTATGGCCACACTCATCAAGGGACCAAGCCTGGGCACGGCATTTCATGAGTGGATGCACAGCTGGTACCAAATGATGCTGGGCACCAATGAATCGCTCTATCCCTGGATGGATGAGGGTTTCACCACCTGGGCCGAAGGTAAAGTAAGCAATTATTATTATCACCGGTTTGCAGATAGCATTTTTAAAGATGCAGCTGAAAAAAAAGCTTTTCTTGAACGGCTCGATACCAGCCTGCCTCAGGGAGAAGCAAGTGCCTATCGTGGTTATGTGATGCTGGTGAAAAGCGGTCTGGCTGAGCCTATGACCACACATGCCGATCATTATGAAACCAATTTTGCCTATACCCAGAATGCTTATTCCAAAGGAGCCGTGTTTCTCGAACAACTGGGTTATATCATCGGCGATAGTCTCCGCGACAAAACCTTGCTGAATTATTATTGGCAATGGCGCTTTAAACATCCTACTGCTGATGACTTTATCCATGTTGCCGAACAAACCAGCCATCTTAAACTCGATTGGTATCAGGAATACTGGATCCAATCCACCAAAACCATCGATTATGCTATTGCCAATGTGCAACCCGTCGGTGATAGCACCAGCATCACCCTCCAAAAGATCGGTCAGATGCCCATGCCCATCGATGTGCTGATTACCTGCAAAAACGGCAAACAACAACTAATTTATATTCCTCTGGATCTGATGTTTGGAGAAAAACCCGTTGAAAATCCTTCTGTCCCTCGTCATACACTACCAGCCTGGCATTGGACGGATCCCACTTACCATTTTAGCCTGCCTGTTCCTTTTAACCAGATTCGTAGCATCATAATTGATCCCTCCCGGCGCATGGCCGACATCAATCTGGAGAACAATATGTTTTCACATTCAGCTATGAAAAATTAAACACAACAATAAGCACATGTACAAGTAAAATGCATGAG
>JADGHY010000141.1 GCA_019683625.1 Thermoflavifilum sp.
GAACGTGAGTTTCCGGGCAACGGGTGTGAAGAAATCGGCAATAAATTTATCCTTAGATAGGAACCATACAGAGTCATTGTAAGGCTTGTATTCCTGTACCAGGCTCACACGGGAAACAAAATTCAGATTAGCATTCCTGGTCACTTCCAGATTCATCTTTTGAATTGCAAATGTGGTATCGTTCACCCAGAAATCGCCGGTAAATACATTTTCATTTTTTCTCTTGGGTATAAAGGTGATGTGAAAGCAACGTCGGCCATCGATATACTGAGTATCTACAAGTTGATAATCGTAATACAGCGTAGCAATATTGGCAATAGGGCTTACAAACTCTTTATCAAATACGGGGATAAAATTATCGTACACATTGATGTTCTGATACATGGTGCCCAGATAGCGGGTAATGCTTTTGTTTTGAATACCCGATGTTTTGCTGGCAATGATGATTTCCTTAGTCCGATGTGGAGAGCGTTGAAAATAAAAATTGGATATGGTTTCGGTAAAAAGAATGGGCAGATAAATATCACCTGTTTCAGAAGTATCCACATTATTCAGCACAAACTGAAAGGGCTGAAACAATTTGGAATGGAGAAATTTATTTTTATCAATTTTATTGATATCAAACTCAAGTTTGTTGTATACTTTTTCCTTATAGCTTTCAAAGCGATCCATGTTATTATAAGGTTTTCGCTGGATGATTTTGCGAAGGATGATCAAGGCAGGATTCACGCCGGCATGCACGACCACTTCGTTCATGGTGTATCCTGATCTTTCGAGCCGGAAAACGATAAATTGAGAATCCACGTGTTGTTTTACGGCAATGATCATGCGTTGATAGCCCAATACGCTGGCCAGCAGCGAATCGGAAGGGAGCTGGTCGAGTGAGAATTTAAAATATCCGTCCTGATCGGCCACTGCACCTATATCGGTAGCTTTAAACTGCACGCCAGCAAAAGGAAGTGCTTCTCCGGTATGTGCATCCATTACCCTTCCCGCAACAATGATACGCTGTGCCGGAGCCACCACCCAGGTCAGCATGCATACCCATAAGCAAAGCAGGTTTTTCGACATAGGTTGGTAATCCATTTTGCAATTTAGGGGATTTTCATAGGCCCATGGTCACATTATCGTTAGTTTCGCCGTATAAGATAGCTTGGTTATGCAAAACAATTCATCCTTTTCCCTGAAAGCCCGTCTCAGGAGCTTCAGGTATGCATTTGCCGGCCTTTTTCAGCTGGTATGCCATGAACATAATGCACGCATTCATGCGGTGGCCACGGTAGTGGTAGGGATAGCCGGTCTGCTGTTGCATATCAGCAGGGGCGACTGGCAGGCGATTTTAATGGCTATAGGATTGGTATGGTGTACGGAGGCATGCAATACGGCTATTGAAAAACTCAGCGATCGCGTGTCACCGGAGTGGAATGAGCAGGTCAGATACATTAAAGATGTGGCAGCAGCGGCGGTGTTGATGGCGGCCATGGTAGCCGTTGGCATAGCCTGCTTGGTGTTTATTCCGCGGTTAAAAATGCTGTGAAGTTATTTTATTCTTGCCAGGCGGGCTTTGTCATAACGGATTTGGTTGTATGGGCATTGGGGTGAATAACATGCATCATGCGGTTCAGCAGCTGTTCCAGTTCATCAATGCTTTGCATGCGCTCCACGACAAGCATAAAGTTTTTTCCGATTTGCCTGAGCCTTGCCTGATGCATTTCTTGCTGAACGAATTGCAGGATACGCTGAAAGGTTTGCGATTCAAAATAAGGCGAGTCGGGATTGCTGTTGAAATAACATCTGAGTTTACCTTCCTTGAGGATAATTTTTTCAAAACCTAATTTCACGCCCATCCAGCGGCAACGCATAGCAGTAAGCAGGTCCACAACAGGCTGTGGCAAGGGGCCAAACCGATCTTTCAGCTCTTGGGCAAAAGCCTGAAGTTTATCTTCAGTTTCAATTTGGTTTAGTTCCTGATACAGGCTCAGGCGTTCGGCAATATTTTCCACATAATCATCTGGAATCAGGATTTCCAGATCGGTATCAATGGTGCAATCGCTCACATAGTCGGCATCGCGTTCCATCTGGTCTTTAAACAGGTCGCGGAATTCCTGTTGCTTGAGTTCGCGTACAGCCTCGTCGAGAATTTTTTGATACATATCGAGGCCCATTTCGGCCATGAATCCGCTTTGTTCTGCACCGAGCAGATTGCCTGCTCCACGGATGTCCAAATCGCGCATGGCAATCTGAAATCCACTGCCCAGATCGGTAAATTGTTCAATAGCCTGCAACCGCTTGCGGCTGTCGGCAGGTAATGAACTCAAAGGAGGTGAAATCAGGTAGCAAAATGCTTTTTTATTGCTGCGTCCCACCCTTCCTCTTAACTGATGCAAATCACTCAAGCCAAACTGATGGGCATTATGGATGATGATCGTGTTTACATTGGGCATATCCAATCCGCTTTCTACGATATTGGTGCACACCAGCACATCGTATTTCCGGTTCATAAAATCCAAAATCACCTGCTCCAGTTGATGACCTTCCATTTTACCATGCGCAATAGCAATAGACACGTCTGGGCAGAGCGACTGGATCAGGTTCTTGATTTCACCAATATTCTGTACGCGATTATGGATAAAAAATACTTGTCCGCCTCTTTCAATTTCGTAATAAATCGCATCGCGGATCACGTGTTCATCAAAAGGAATGATTTCTGTTTCAATGGGTTGGCGATTGGGTGGGGGCGTGTTGATGATAGACAGATCTCGTGCGCCCATCAGGGAAAATTGCAAAGTTCGTGGAATCGGGGTGGCCGTCATGGTCAGGGTATCCACATCGGTTTTGAGTTGCCTGATTTTTTCCTTAGCCGCCACGCCAAATTTTTGTTCTTCGTCAATGATCAGCAATCCCAGATCTTTAAATTGCACTTCTTTTCCCAGTAAGGCATGTGTGCCGATGATGATATCAATTTTCCCTTCTTTAAGTTTTTGCAGGGTTTCTTTTTTTTCTTTTGCCGATTTAAAGCGGTTAAGATAGTCAACCGTGCAGGGGAAATTTTGCAGGCGTTCTGAAAAGGTTTTGTAATGCTGATAAGCCAATATGGTAGTAGGTACAAGCACGGCAGCTTGTTTCCCATCGACCACTGTTTTGAATGCCGCCCGGATAGCTACTTCTGTCTTACCAAAACCCACATCCCCGCAGATCAGCCTGTCCATAGGTTCGGGAGCTTCCATATCGCGCTTAACATCCTCTGTGGCCTTGCTTTGATCGGGAGTATCTTCATACATGAAAGAAGCTTCCAGTTCATGTTGCAGGTAAGTGTCGGGTGAATGGGCAAATCCTTTTCTGGCTTTGCGTTCGGCATATAAGCGAATCAGATCGGCGGCAATATCCTTGACTTTTGATTTGGTTTTTTCTTTGAGTTTTTGCCAGGCATCGCTTCCTAATTTGTGTATGCGGGGCGTAGTACCTTCTTTGCCCACATACTTGCTGATCTTGTGCAGGGAATTGATATTGACGTAGAGGATATCATTGTCTTTATACAGGATGCGGATAGCTTCCTGTACGTGGCCGTTTACTTCAATTTTTTGCAGTCCGCTGAAAATGCCTATCCCATGGTCAATATGCACCACATAATCGCCGGGTTGCAGTTCTTTGAGGGCCTTGAGGGTAAGTGCCTTGTTTTTGCTATAAGCCTGGCGAATATGGTATTTATGATACCGTTCGAAAATTTGGTGGTCGGTGTAGCAAACCAGCTGATGGTCATGATCCACGAAT
Source organism: Thermoflavifilum sp. (assembly GCA_019683625.1). GTDB lineage: Bacteria > Bacteroidota > Bacteroidia > Chitinophagales > Chitinophagaceae > Thermoflavifilum. The sequence continues at coordinate 3,772 of JADGHY010000141.1, forward strand.
CCCTTGCTGAGGCTGATGGGTAAAGGTGCCAGCACGATGCCGGATTGCAGGTCGTCGAAAATTGCTTGTAGGCGCTGGATCTGGCGGGGGTTTTCGGCGGCCAGCAGCAAAGCATAATGCTGCTGATCATATTGTTTCAGGTTATCGATGAGCAGCTCAAATTGCCGGTTGAAGCTGGGTTGTTCTTCCATTTGGAAAGCCAGCACATGTGTAGCATTCGGGTGAGGATGTCGTTTGCCAAACTCAATCAGGTGATGTTGCTGCAGCTGTGCTATCCAGCTTTCGGCCGAAGAGAAATCATCGCGTTGAAAACTGATCGATTTTCCTGTTTCTTCATCAATGATGGCCTGAACGGGTTGCTGCAGGCTTTCGTCGAGCAAGCTTTCCTGTTGCAGCAGGGCATGGTGGAGGAACTCTATATCTTTTACCCACCAGATGGTTGATGGGGGTAAAAAATGGATGAGGCTTATCCTTTCGAGAGCAAGCCTGGGATTTTCAAGGTTAGGCAATAACGTCACTTGCCTGATCTTGCGGTCGCTGAGCTGGGTTTCCGGGTTGAAGATGCGGATGGATTCAATATCTTCTCCGAATAACTCGATGCGATAGGGTTTTTCGTTGCCATAGGAATAAATATCCACAATACCTCCACGGATGGCCACCTGTCCGGGCTCATACACAAAATCGGTACGTTCAAAGCCCATGCTGATGAGTTGTTCCAGCAAGGCTTCGACCTGTACCCTTTGGCCGGTTTCGAGTACAATCGATTGCCGGGTGTATTGCTCGGGCAGGGCTACTTTTTCGAGCAGGGCTTCGGGATAGGTGACCAACATTTTTTTGCGGGCCACAGGCTCGGCAAAATGCATCAGGGCTTCCGTGCGCAGCATCAGATGGCTTTTCTGCACATGATCGAGCCGGCGGGGCGATTTAAAGGAATCGGGAAAGAAAAATACATCCAGTGCATGCGAAATCTGCTCCAGATCGTTGTGAAAATAGGCAGCCTCTTCCTTATCATTGAGGATAAATACGTGGTTGAAGGAGCACATTTTCCATAGGGCAGCTGCGAGTATAGCCGGAGCCGAACCGGCAAGTCCCGTTAAAGAAACACATGCAGGGGAGGATGTAGAAAGCCGTTCCGCCAGCGATTGAAGGCGGTCATCATCCAGAAATCTGCGCAACACGTCCTGCGGGTCCATCGAGTGGCTGCAAAGTTATGCATTTTAACCGTTAGCCGAGTGCATCATCCCTCGTATGTTCCATGATTTCCGGCTTCTTGTGGAAAGCGTTGCCAGCACCTGTTTGCCAGCTTGGATCGATACCTGTTTGCATCTCAGGCTCAGGGCAAAGCACAGATCTGATATTTGGCCCGAATAGGTTTTTTTGTATCTTGCCCGCCTTAGGTATTTAGGATTCTGCTAACCCAATGATGATTGTATATGCCCGAGCCATGGAGAACCGGTGTGTTTACCCGCATCGAACAGGAAACACACAATACGCGCCGATTCTGGATTCAAATTCCCGATGTAAAGGAATTTGTTTTCAAGCCCGGACAGTTTGTAACGCTTGACCTGCCTATTCACGAGCAAAAAAACAAGCGCTGGAGGAGCTATTCCATTGCTTCACCCCCCGACGGGAATACGATTGAATTGGTGATTGTGTTATTGGAAGGCGGGGCTGGCACGCATTATTTGTTTCATCACGTACAGGTAGGAACAGAAGTATTGCTCAGGGGGCCTCAGGGGGTGTTTACCCTCCCACCGGTGATCGACAGGGATTTGTTTTTCATCTGCACCGGCACGGGCATTGCCCCCTTCCGTTCCATGTTGCATTACATTAAGAAACATCAGGTGCCTCATCAGCAGATCTATTGTATTTTCGGTACCCGTACCCAGCAGGATATTTTGTATTACGAGGAGATGAAACAACTGGCAAAGGAGATTCCCGGTTTACAATATATTCCTACCCTGTCAAGAGAGCAATGGGAGGGCCGGACGGGGTATGTTCATGCCATTTATGAAGAGCTGGCAGCAGACAGAAAGCCAGCTCATTTTTATCTTTGCGGTTGGCGAGCCATGATTAATGAGGCCCGGCAGCGCATTGCCCAATTAGGTTACGAGCGACAATATATTC
>JADGHY010000142.1 GCA_019683625.1 Thermoflavifilum sp.
CCTCCCGTCCTTCCAATAACTCAGCTCGCCTGTGGCATAAATACGCGTCGGACCCATGGCTCCGGTAATATAATGCAGGCCACTCAGTAAATGCACAAATAAATCTCCCGGTATGCCTGTGCCATAAGCTCGGTAATTGCGCCAGCGGAAAAAGCGTACTGGATCAAAAGGCACTTTGGGAGTATCTTTTAAAAAAGTATCAAAATCTATCGTCTTTGGAGAAGCATCCGGGGGAATGGAATATTGCCAGGCACCCAATGCATCGTGCCGATCAATCCGGGCCTCCACTAGATTGAGTTCACCAATTTCGCCGGATTCGTATAACTTTCTGGCCTGCTCATACAAGATGCTGCTCACACGCTGGCTACCTACTTGAAGTGGCAACCCGCTCTGCTGTTGCGCTGCAATGACCCCTGCTCCTTCATCCAGATGCTGCACCATAGGTTTTTCACAGTACACCGCCTTACCTGCTTTTAGTGCGTCTATGGCAATGGTATCATGCCAAAGATCAGCCGTAGCAATCATTACCGCATCCACATCGCTGCGGCTAAGCAGTTCCCGATAGTCACGGGTTGTAAAAAGCTGATCGCCAAATACTTCCTTGGCCCTTCGCAGTCGGCCATCATAAAGATCGGCTACACCTACCAACTCCACACCCGGCACCTTTACCACTGATCGCGTATCCTGAAATCCCATGATACCCATCCCAATGGTGGCAACCCTTACCCGTTCTGCCCCGCATACTTCCGAAGCAGGTGAAAGACTATAGCGCTTTACCTGTTTGGCCGCTATGGCAGACCACCAGCCGCTGCCAGCCATCAGTCCTATTAACCCACCCAACCGGGTAAGAAAAGATCTTCTGGATTCCATCTTATTCCAAATTTGTGCGTTAGGTTTTTCGAACCAGGTTTCGCAGCAAGGCCACGAAAAATGTGAATATGGCAGAGCCAATAATGGCCCAGATGACGGGAAATGCTTCGCCCTGGATATGAATGGCCAGGATAACAGGCAGATGCAGCTGAGCTGCCAACCAGGTGCCAATATAGGCACCAATAAGCCCCACCACCAACGAAACCAGGCAACCACCCAGATTATACCCCGCCAGGCTCTGGCCTATTGCACCACAGATGGCCGCAATGAGCAGCAAAACCAGAAAGCTACCAACTGTCATAAAATTTAGATTAAACCGTTTGAGAAAAATAGCTTTTCTTTTTGGAAATGCAAACAAATTCCGGAAATAATGCTTGTCGTGTCCAAGTAAAGTATCCTTGATATAAGGCTTTACGATGCATCGAATGGTATTTTCCAGCCAGACTATCCTAAATTTGTGGCTTCTAAACACCAGTGGTCAACTCTATGGATCAATATCAATCCAATTTCAACTCCTTTGTCAGGCGGCATATCGGAAGTTACGAACAGGAAGCTGCACTGCTCCAACATATTGGTTTAAAACAAATAGACGAGTTAATTGATAAAACCATTCCGCAAAACATCAGGTTAAAAGAGCCGCTGGAGTTACCTCCTCCCCTCACAGAATCTGCATTGCTCCAGGAGCTCAAAGAACTCTCGCTGCAAAATCAGGTGTTCCGTTCTTTCATCGGACAAGGTTATTATGGTACGCACACTCCTGCTGTCATCCAGCGAAATATTTTTGAAAATCCCAACTGGTACACCCCTTATACACCCTATCAGGCCGAAATTTCACAGGGCAGGCTGGAGAGCTTGCTGAATTTTCAGACCATGGTCTCCGATCTCACGGGCCTCCCCATTGCGAATGCTTCGCTACTGGATGAAGGCACGGCTGCTGCTGAGGCTATGTTAATGCTCTACCGTTTTGCCCAGGCCAATGGGCAGGATAGCCGGCATCGTTTCTTTATCGATAACCGCCTTTTCCCCCAGACGCTGGATGTGCTGCTCACCCGTGCCGAGCCACTGGGCATTGAATGGGTATTGGGCAAATGGGAAGAGGCACAGATAGATGAACAATACTTCGGAGCAATTGTCCAATATCCGGATCAGGAAGGCGCTCTTCATGATTATCGAAGCTTCATTAACCAGGTGCATCGCGCAGGAGCGCATGTGGTGATGGCTACTGATTTGCTGGCCTTAACCCTGCTGCTGCCCCCTGGAGAAATGGATGCGGATGTGGCTGTCGGCTCCTCTCAGCGTTTTGGAGTTCCTATGGGGTATGGCGGGCCGCATGCCGCTTTTTTTGCTGCCAAAGACATCTTCAAACGCTATATTCCCGGGCGAATCATTGGAGTGAGTGTGGATAGCCAGGGCAATCAGGCTTTGCGGATGGCTTTGCAGACCCGGGAACAACATATCAAAAGAGAAAAAGCCACTTCAAACATCTGCACGGCGCAGGCCTTGCTGGCCAATATGGCGGCCATGTATGCCGTGTATCATGGGCCCGAGGGATTGAAAAATATTGCCCTGCGGGTGCATCAGCTCACGGCAGCCCTTTATGAGGGCCTGCGGGAACTGGGCATCACCTGCGATCATGCGTATTTTTTTGATACCCTCTGGATTTCAACGCTCCAATCCCGCGAAATTCGCCGGATTGCTGAGGCTTATCGTATCAATTTCCGGTATGCCGATCCGCAACACATCGGGATCTCCCTGGATGAAACCACCACTCCGGCAGATGTACTGGATATCCTGCATATCTTTGCCCTGGCCACAGGACAAGATCGTGCACAATTTGTCCTTGTAGAGGAGGCTTTCACGCCGCATCTCCCTGAGCAGTTGATCCGCGTTTCAGCTTTTCTTACCCATCCGGTCTTTCGTCAATATCATACCGAAACGCGCCTGATGCGGTATATCCACAAGTTGGAAAGCAAGGATATTGCCCTTACCCAAAGTATGATACCTCTGGGCAGCTGCACCATGAAGCTCAATGCAGCCGCTGAAATGCTGCCGCTAAGCTGGCAACACTGGAGCCAGATTCATCCGTTTGCCCCACCAGAGCAGGCACGTGGCTATCAGGAGCTCATCAAAAGATTAGGCAGCTATTTGTGTGCCATCACCGGATTAGAAGCCTGCAGTTTTCAACCCAACAGCGGGGCCCAAGGTGAATATACCGGCTTACTCACCATCCGGCGCTATTTTGCCGCCCGCGGAGAGTCCCAACGCCGTATCATGCTCATCCCGCTTTCTGCCCATGGTACCAATCCCGCCAGTGCCGTGATGGCCGGTATGCAGGTGGTTACCGTGAAAACCCGTGATAATGGATACATCGACCTGGAAGATTTTCGGGAAAAAGCATACCAGTACCGGAATGAATTGGCTGGCGTAATGATCACCTATCCCAGCACATACGGTATTTTTGAAGAGCATATCCAATCTTTATGTGAAATCGTACACGAATGCGGCGGACTGGTGTATCTGGACGGGGCTAATATGAACGCCCAGATCGGCCTCACCTCTCCGGCAGCCATTGGTGCCGATATCTGCCATCTAAATCTGCATAAAACCTTTGCGATTCCCCATGGAGGAGGTGGGCCCGGAATGGGACCTGTATGTGCCAAAGCTTTTTTGGCTCCCTACCTACCCGATCATTATCTGTTCCACCAAATTAACTATCAGCAAGAGGGCAATGGACACGCTACCACCCGCCACCATGCCGTGAGCTCGGCACCCTATGGTTCTCCCTACATCCTGATTATCAGCTATGCCTATATCCGGCTATTAGGAGCAGACGGACTTCGCCAGGTGAGCGAACATGCCATCCTACATGCAAACTATATGAAAGCCCGTCTGGAGAAAGCGTTTCCTGTGCTCTTCACCGGTGAACACCATACCTGTGGCCATGAATTCATCATTGACCTGCGACCCTTCCGCCAATCCACAAATATTGAAGTGGAAGATGTGGCCAAACGACTCATGGATTTTGGATTTCATGCACCCACTATCAGTTTTCCCGTGCCGGGTACTATGATGATAGAGCCTACAGAAAGCGAAGATCAGGAGGAGATGGACCGATTTTGCGAGGCTTTATTGGAGATTCACAAAGAAATCGAGGCGATTGCTGCAGGGAAAATGGACCGGCAAGATAATCCCTTAAAAAATGCCCCCCATACCCACGAAATGGTAGTGGCAGACAGCTGGTCACATCCGTATTCCCGGGAAAAAGCGGCTTATCCCCTGCCTTTTGTCCGGCATCAAAAGTACTGGCCGCCCGTAAGCCGAATTAATCAAACACTGGGCGACCGGCATCTGATCTGTACTTGCCCGCCTCTCAGTGCCTATGTAGATCAGGAACAGGCAAGCTAAACGGGAAAAATCCGTGCCGTTTGGCTTGAAGGTATTATATTTGGCCTGACGAATATATGACACAGTTCTCGTAACCGCTTAAAACACTGCTATGAGTCGCCTGTTTATCACCAAACCATTGCAAAAACTCTTTGCTGAAGCTGCAGAAACCGAGAAAGGCTTAAAACGCGCTCTTACCCGTACCAACCTGATTGCCTTAGGCATTGGAGCCATCATTGGTGCGGGCATTTTCGTATTGACCGGTCAGGCAGCTGCCCAGTATTCCGGGCCGGCTGTGGTGATTTCCTTCGTGATCGCAGCCATTGCCTGTGGATTTGCCGGGCTCTGCTATGCCGAATTTGCCTCTATGATTCCCATAGCCGGCTCTGCTTACACCTATGCCTATGCTACATTGGGTGAATTTATTGCCTGGGTCATTGGCTGGGACCTGATTCTGGAATACCTGTTCGGGGCTTCAACGGTGGCCGTTGGCTGGTCGGGCTATGTGACCAGTTTTCTAAAAGATATTGGCATACATATTCCGGCTTATCTTTCCAGTGCACCTGTGGTTTACGATCCCGCCACCCACCAGCTTACCGCCTCTGGTGCTTTCCTGAACCTGCCGGCCATGTTTGTCATTGCCCTGATGACCACTTTGCTAGTGATTGGCATTAAGGAGTCGGCCCGTTTTAACAACATCATTGTGCTGATTAAGCTGCTGGTAATTTTTCTGGTCATCGGGTTCGGCATTCACTACATTGTTCCGGAAAATTACCATCCCTTTATTCCGGAAAACCAAGGTACCTGGGGTATTTTTGGCTGGAGCGGGGTTTTTCGCGCTGCCGGGGTAATTTTCTTTGCCTACATCGGGTTTGATGCGGTTTCTACCGCGGCTCAGGAGGCTAAAAATCCCCAAAAGGATATGCCCTGGGGCATCCTGGGCTCACTGCTGATTTGTACCTTGCTCTACATTGCCATGGGCTTTGTGATGACAGGCATGGTGAATTATACGAAGCTGAATGTAGCCGATCCCGTGGCCGTGGCCGTGAATGCTGCTGGGCCGGCACTATTCTGGCTCAGGTTTCCCGTCAAAATCGGAGCCATTGCCGGCTTAAGCTCCGTGATTCTGGTGATGCTGATGGGGCAGCCCCGCATTTTTTATGCCATGGCCAACGACGGGTTGCTGCCTTCTGCCTTCAGCAAGCTCCATCCCCGCTTTCGGACGCCCTACATTACCACTATTGTTACCGGCCTGGTGGCCATGGTAGTCTCGGGCCTGTTTCCTATCGGACTGCTGGGTGAACTGGTTTCCATTGGTACACTACTGGCTTTTACCATCGTGTCAGCCGGAATATTGATTTTACGCAAAACCAAACCCAATCTTCACCGGCCTTTTAAAACTCCGGGATACCCGATTGTACCCTTTCTCGGAATTTTATTTCCTTTTCTGGTCATGCTCACCCTACCCTTCGATACCTGGCTCCGGCTCATCATCTGGATGGCAATCGGTTTAGATATTTTTTACCTCTACAGCCAGCACAAGAGTCTTGTAGTCAAGGATTTGATCTACAAGC
>JADGHY010000143.1 GCA_019683625.1 Thermoflavifilum sp.
CATCTGTGTACTATGCTCCCGGGCCATCCGGTGGATTGTGGAAGCTGATTGCCGGGATAAATTCAGATTCTGTCCCCTGCAATCGGCATACGCCCAGGAGTTTATCGACAGCCACCCGCTTCCCCCGGATATAGAGCCGTCCATTTTATTATGGGCACAGGGGAAATGGTATGTATACAGCTCGGCCATCCTGCAGATCTGCAGGCATCTGTGCAAAGGCTGGCGCCTGCTTTGCATAGGTTATCTTATACCCCGCCGGTTCAGAGATGCCGGATATCGCCTGGTCAGCAGGCATAGGTATCACTGGTTTGGAAAATATCCAACCTGCCGGCTTCCCGATGAAAAATGGAGAAAAAAATGGCTCGCAACCGCTTAAATAAATATGGCTGTTCAACCAAAGCCAGCTTGTCCCATCAAGTTCAGGCTCTTAGCCTTATATCCTCTCGAGGGCAGAAAAGAAGAAATCACTTTCGATGCGGGCATTTTCATCAGAGTCAGAACCATGGATGGCATTGCGTTCCACAGATTCTGCATATAATTTACGGATGGTACCCTCTTCAGCTTTAGCCGGATCTGTAGCGCCAATGAGCTTACGAAAATCCTCTACTGCATTATCCTTTTCCAGGATAGCAGCCACCACGGGCCCGCTGCTCATGAAGGCCACGAGGCTTTGATAAAAAGGTCGTTCACGGTGCACGGCATAAAATGCAGCTGCTTTTTCAGCGGTGAGTCGCGTGAGTTTCAGCGCCTTAATCTGAAAGCCTGCTTCCTGAATCCTGGCTAAAATAGCTCCCGTATAGCCTTTGGCAAAGGCATCGGGTTTAATCATCGTAAAAGTTTGCCTACCCATATCGTTGTTTTGGTGCGCAAAGCTAAAGCAGTTTTTCGCTTAGCCGAAATTTTGCTTTTCCGTAATTTATGGTGAACTTCGCACCTTGCCTGGAATGATGATGAAACCGATTCTGGAATTATTGCCGCTACTCTCCCATCCTCGTCAAATTGCCATCATCATGCATCAAAAGCCCGATGCAGATGCCATGGGGTCTTCGCTGGCATTGTTCCACTACCTGAAACATAAACTGCACCAGGTGGCCGTGATCTCACCTACATCATACCCCGATTTTTTGAAATGGATGCCGGGAGCACAACAGGTAATCATCTACGAATCACAACCTGATAAGGCTACTGAAGCCCTTCAACATGCCGAGATCATCTTTTGTATGGATTTCAACGCCTTTCATCGGGCACGGCCAGCAGATGAGACGCTGGCAAAAGCCCCGGGTATAAAAGTGATCATCGACCACCACCTGCAGCCCGATCCCGTCTTTGCCTACGGCCTTAGCGACGCACAGGCCAGCTCTACGGCCGAATTGGTGTATGAGGTGATTACGGGCTGGGGCGACAGATCCTTAATCAGCAATGAAATTGCCCAATGCATTTATGCCGGTACGATGACCGACACCGGCTCTTTCCGCTTTGCGGCCACTTCGGCTCGTGTGCATCGGATGGTGGCCGATCTCATGGATCAAGGCCTTCGGCATGAACCCATCCATCAGGCGATTTATGATAACTTCCTGGAAAGCCGCCTGCGCTTTCTGGGTTATGTGTTGTCAAACCGCATGGAAGTGTTTTATGAATATAATGCCGCCCTCATCACTGTGCCTGCCAGCGATGTGCGAAAATTTAACCTGAGCAGTGGCGACACGGAGGGATTGGTAAATTACCCGCTGTCTATCCAGGGCATTAAGCTTTCTGCCCTGATGGTGGAAAATCATCAGGAAATCCGCATTTCGCTTCGTTCCAAAGGTGATTTTGATGTGAATGAGTTTGCTCGGAAATATTTCAATGGAGGTGGCCATTTGAACGCGGCAGGAGGCCGGTCAACCGAAAGCCTGGAAGCCACCGTGGCTCGTTTCAAAAAAGCCCTCGAAGAAAATAAAGCCATCCTGGAAAAACCGTTAAAAAATGCATGATTGTTTTGAAACCAGAAAAAATCTCCTAATTTGCACGCTTCATTTTTCAGGCTTGAATCATCCCATACATCAGTTTACCCTTTGAAACATTGTTCATTCGATCACTATTGAAATATTCACTGTTTATGTATTCGTCTAATATGCACTCATTCAGCCGTCTATCGCTGTTCAGATCCCTGCAAGTGGGCATGGTTTGTATGCTCGTAGGCGCAGGACTCGCCGCCTGCCAATCGGCCGGTTACCAAAAGACACCCGGTGGAATCTCCTACAAAATCATTGACAAACACAACGGCCCCAAACCACAGGTGGGCGATTATCTGAAATTGCAGATCACCACCTCTGTGGGCGACACCGTGTTGATGGATACCCACAAGATGGGCGGGCCTACCCGCATTCAGTTGCAAAAACCTCAGGGACATTTCGATATCATGGAAGCTCTGGCCCTGCTCTCTCCGGGCGATAGTGCCATATTTCTTATCCCGGCTGATTCCGTCATCCCCGATATCAGCCGCTTTCCCTACATCAAAAAGGGTGATAACCTGAAAATTGCCGTAAAACTCCTGGCAGTGCAAAACTTCCAGCAGATGCAGGAAGACCTGCAGAAAGAACAGGCTGCCCAGCTGGAAAAGGATGAAAAAATCATCGAAGATTACCTGAATAAAAATCATCTGACTGCCACCAAAACACCCGGCGGCGTGTATATTGTGGTGCATCAACAGGGTAACGGACCCGCACCCCAGGCCGGCGACCAGGTGCAGATCAATTACACGGGCCGCAGCCTCGATGGCAAACCTTTTGATTCAAACGTAGATACCTCTTTCCAGATTGTCCATCACCCGTTGGAACCTTTTATCTTCACCATCGGACAAGGACAGGTGCTTAAAGGCATGGATGAAGCCATCCTGCAAATGAAAGAAGGTACCAAAGCCACTATTTATATCCCATCTGGACTGGCTTATGGACCCACCGGCCAGCCTCCGGTCATCGAACCCAACGAGATTCTGGCATTCGACATTGATTTGCTGCGGGTTACTCCGGCTTCGAAAGGGAAAAAATAGCTGCTTTTTCCAACTGACTGCAAAAAAGCCCTGCCTGCATGGCGGGGCTTTTTTACGGCTGTGAGGCGGCACAGCTTCCACCCCGCACACGGAAAATCCGTATTTTTGTTGATTATGATCGACATTCATTCCACCAATCAACTAACAGGTCATTTTATTGAGCTGGAAGAACAATATGGGGCACATAATTATCATCCGCTGCCCGTGGTGCTTTCCCGCGGACAGGGGGTATATGTTTGGGATGTGGATGGCAAAAGATACTACGATTTCCTTTCCGGTTATTCGGCCCTGAATCAGGGACATTGCCATCCCCGGCTGGTAAATGCCCTCATTGATCAGGCACAAAAGCTCACCCTCACCTCAAGAGCTTTTTATAACGATCGGTTGGGAATATTCGAACAATTTTTAGCCCAGCTTTTTGGCTATGACAGGGTTTTGCCCATGAACACGGGTGTAGAGGCTGTGGAAACAGCTCTGAAATTGGCCAGAAAATGGGCTTATGAAGTAAAAGGCATTCCGGATGGCCAGGCTAAAATTGTGGTATGTGAAAACAATTTCCATGGTCGCACCTTAAACGTCATCTCCTTCAGCACCGATCCTCAGGCCAGAAATGGCTTTGGGCCTTATATGCCCGGTTATGTGATTATTCCCTACAATGATATCGATGCCCTGGAACGTGCGCTTGAAGATCCATATGTGGCTGCTTTTCTGGTGGAGCCCATTCAGGGCGAGGCAGGAGTGATTGTGCCCGACTCCGGCTATTTGTCCCAGGCAAAATCGTGCTGCGAGGCTCACCGCGTGTTATTTATTGCCGATGAAATCCAGACGGGCCTCGGGCGTACCGGCAAAATGCTGTGTTGCGATTATGAACAGGTGAAACCCGATATCCTCATCCTGGGCAAGGCCCTGTCGGGCGGTATGCTACCCATATCTGCTGTATTGGCCAATGACGAAGTGATGCTCACCATCCGCCCGGGCGAGCATGGCTCCACTTTCGGCGGTAATCCTCTGGCCAGCCGCATCGCTGTTGAAGCCGTGCAGATCATTCTGGACGAGGCTTTACCCGAACGGGCAGCCCAATTGGGCAGTTATTTCCGGGAAAGACTGCAAGCATTATCTTCTCCGCTGATCCGCGTCATCCGCGGCAAAGGCCTGCTAAATGCCGTTGTCGTCGACCATCCTCATCCGGAAGCTGCCTGGCAATTATGCCTGCTGATGCGCGACCGTGGCCTGTTGGCAAAACCTACCCATGGTGATCGCATCAGGTTTGCACCTCCGCTGATCATCACCCGGGAACAGATCGACGAATGCCTGGCTATCATCGAAGATAGCCTGCATGCCCTTGAGCATATTTCTCTGGACTAAGCGCGGATTCATGCCCATGAAACAGCCATCAAGCCCGGCTATAGTACGGCGTTTACCCATGCTACGACTATCCACACAGGTGAAAATGGCTTTTTTTGAGGCCATGTGGCTTACCCTTGCCCTTATGCTCATGCTCACCGCCATGCAGGAAAGCCCTTCCGCAATCCATATCACAGGGATGCTGCAAGCCTTGCTTTTTGCATTTCTGATGGGCATGAGCAGTTACCAAAGTTTTATCGCCTGGCATCGCCCTCCTGAAATCCTCGACCATAGCCATTTCCATCAAGCAATCCAGTATTTGGTTGAGTTGGGTTTGCCGGAAACCCTTAGCCATGACATGGTGACGCAAGCATGGGAAGAAGAAAAAAAATTCCTGCAACAATCGGAAAGCCAGGTTAACTTCATCACCGATAACCATTTGTTGTATCGCCAGGCGCGGTTGGAAGCACTTTATACTTTTGGGGCATGTCTGGCCGGCAGCACGTTGATCAATGGATGCTATTGGCTCACGGGACCTCGTGCTGCTGCCTATCTTTCCATTGCCTTATCTGTGGTGATTTGTGTGGCATTGCAATGGCGCGATGCTCACATATCCATGTTGAGATGGCTGCTGTTGCTGATTTTCATTATACTGGCAACCCTGCTGGCAGGACATATCTTTTCTCTTGCCGGTTAAGATTTACGATCCGCAACCACATCTTGTGGATCGTCTGGAGGAAAAAGGATAGCTAAAAAAGTACCCACACAGGCGACTACATTTAAGAATAGCCCCCATCGTTTATCTGGACATATCCCTGCTTCACAATGGGTAAACAAAATATAATTTCTCACCATCCACGCCATCAATAAAGCACCCAAGGCCAAATTCACGCGCTTGCTCCATAATCTATTGATCCACATATTTACTGCAATCCACACCCCAAAGAAGAGAAATAAAATACCCGGTTTCCCTAAATTGGTGGATCCGGTATCCATGGCCGTTAGCACCCCTCCTGCCGGCGCAACATACACCCATGGTGTAAACACCGATATGATCACCCCAGCCGTACATATAATACCGATGTAAGGACTATTCTTCATGTACTTTAAAAATAAAAACGTGGTGCAACACTTTGTACTTTAAATCCATCTTATCATTAAACACACAAATGTACATAGGTACATCATTTTAAAGAAAATCATACCCTGTAAAAATCAATTTAATATCGGAATATATTTAACACAATTTTGATTTAATGAATTGAAAACGACAAGCAAACAAGTATAAAATTTGATGATAATTACATGCATTTCTTCAC
>JADGHY010000144.1 GCA_019683625.1 Thermoflavifilum sp.
TAACAATAATCATTAACTATTTTCTAAAACAGATTTTCAAAATGGCCAGCTCATTGAATATCGACAAACTCGATCTGAAGATCATCAATGAAATGATGAATGATGCCGGCATCTCGTATGCCGACCTGGGCAAAAAGCTTTTTGTTTCAGGGGGCACCATCCACGTGCGCATGAAAAAACTCCAGGAACTGGGTATTGTGAAAGGTACCCGGCTGCAGGTTGATCTGAAAAAAATCGGCTACGACGTCACGGCCTTTGTAGGCATTTACCTGGAGAAGAGCTCGCTGTACGACAGTGTGGTGAAGGAACTGAGAAGGATACCCGAGATTGTGCGGGTAAACTATACCACCGGTAACTACAGCATTTTTGCCGAAGTGGTGTGCAAAGACATCCAGCAGCTCAGGCGGGTGCTGCACGATGAACTGCAGAAAGTAAAGGGTATTGAACGGACAGAAACATTTATTTCGCTGGAAGAAAGTTTTAGCCGCAGCGTATCCATTGATACGGAAGAGCCTGCTGTTCCCGCAAAAAATGGAAAAGAGTAATACCCCTTATCCTACCGGTGTTTTTCCTCCATCTATTTGCAAATACACTCCGGTGATATAAGCAGCCGATGGACTGGCCAGAAAAGCCACAGCCCGGGCAATTTCTTCCGGAGAGGCAAAGCGCTTCATGGGAATCTCATCCTGAGCTCTTTTCTTCACTTCTTCCAGCGGCAGTTGCTGCCGGCGGGCTGTATCTTCCAGCAACTGCTCCAGCCGATCGGTGAGGGTGGAGCCGGGAAGAATGCAATTTACCGTAATGCCCCTAGGCGCCAGCTCGGTGGCCAACACCTTAGCCCAGCCGGCCATAGCCCAACGGACCGTGGTGGACACCCCCAGCGTGGCTATGGGCACCTTCACCGAAGTGGACAAGATATTGATGATGCGGCCATATCCGCTAGATGCCATGCCCGGCACAAAGGCCTGTACCAGCAATTGGCTGGCGATTAAATGACCTTGGATGGCTTCTTCAAAATCCTCGGGTTTTGCGGCTAACAAGGTACCCGGAGCCGGGCCCCCGCTGTTGTTTACCAGAATATGGATAGGCCCCGCCTTCGCAAGGCTGTCAGCCACCGCCTTCACCTGCCTGCGATCCCTGAAATCCACACATACATACCGATGCTGCTGCCCCAGAGCACGATCTAATTGTGCCACAGCCGTCTGCAATCGTTTTTCATTTCGGGATAAGAGAATACAATTAGCCCCCAGTTGTGACAGCGCGATGGCTGTAGCCAGCCCAATGCCTTGAGAAGCTCCGCCAATACAAGCCGTTTTACCTGCCAAGGAAAGGTCCATGAGGAAGATGTTTACTCAAAGATATTTATTCTCTCATGTAGCAGGCAACTTGGCGCTGTAAAAGAATTCGCGTAGGTTTGCAAAAAGCTTCTGCATGGAATATAACACCACCCGCAACCCGCTGGTGATCCGGGAATATGGGCGGAATATCCAGAAAATGATTGAATACCTGCTCACCATCGAAGACAAAGAAAAACGCCAACGCAATGCCTTGGCCGTGATTGAACTGATGGGCACCCTCAATCCGCATCTCCGCAATGTGGAAGACTTCAGGCATAAGCTTTGGGATCATTTGTTTTTAATTTCTGATTTTAAATTGGATGTTGACTCACCCTATCCCAAGCCCACCCGGGAGTCGCTCAAACCCAAACCCGCACCCCTGCCCTATCCCAAAAGACATCCCCGCTACAGCCATCTGGGCAAAAACCTGGAAATGTTAATTGAGAAAGCCCTGCAGGAAACAGATCCAGACAGAAAGGCGGCTTTTGCCCAAGTCATCGGGAATTACATGAAGCTTGCCTACAGCAATTGGCATAAGGAAAATGTACACGACGACATGATTCGCAGCGAATTGGCCGCCATTACCCATAACCAGCTGGACTATCAGCCGGGCATGCCTATGGTGCATTCCGGCGAGCCCTACCGAAGCCCCAAGCGTCGTTACAATAAATACAATGGAAAAGGCGGGTCTTTCAATAAGTTTTACAACAAATACAAAAACCGCAACAAGTGAGTACCGTCCTTGAAGTTACCGGTGGCACGGCGCTTCATGGAACAGTGGTACCGCAGGGGGCCAAAAATGAAGCCCTGCAGGTGATTGCAGCAACCTTGCTCACCGAAGAACCCATAACCATCCACAATATCCCGGATATTGCCGATGTCAATCTGCTGATTGAAATTTTGGGCGAACTGGGCGTGGCCATTCAGCGACACAATCGGCACAGTTGCACCTTTCAGGCTAAGCAGATTGATTTTGATTATTTGAAGACGGCCGAGTTCCGCAAAAAATCATCCCGGCTGAGAGGGATCGTGTTGCTGGCCGGACCCTTGCTGGCCCGCTGGGGCCGGGCCATTATGCCCAGTCCCGGGGGCGATAAAATTGGGCGGCGCAGGCTTGATACGCATTTGTTGGGATTGCAGCAGCTAGGGGTAAAGTTTCAGTATGTGGATTTTTATTATTTGCTTGAAACGCAGGGGTTACAAGGAAATTATGTGTTGCTGGATGAACCATCGGTCACCGGAACGGCCAATTTAATCATGGCAGCTGTGCGGGCCAAAGGCCGTACCACCCTTTATCATGCTGCATGCGAGCCTTACGTACAGCAGCTTTGCCGCATGCTGTTGCGCATGGGAGCTAAAATTTCGGGTATTGGCTCCAATTTACTCACCATTGAAGGTGTCGAACAGCTGGGGGGATGCACCCACCACATCTTGCCCGACATGATTGAGATCGGCTCTTTCATAGGCATGGCAGCAATGACCCGGGGAGAAATTCGGATTCAGCAGGCGGGAGTAGCCCATTTAGGGCAAATTCCCCAGAAATTCCGCCAGTTGGGTATTCAGGTACACATTGAAGATGATGATATCGTTGTGCCTCGCCAGGAACATTATCAGATTCAGCATTTCCTGGATGGATCTATTCCTACCATTTATGACCATCCTTGGCCGGGATTTACGCCCGATCTGTTAAGCATCATGCTGGTGGTGGCCACACAGGCCCGTGGCAGTGTGTTGATTCACCAGAAAATGTTTGAAAGTCGCCTGTTTTTCGTGGATAAGCTGCTGGATATGGGCGCAAGGATCATCCTTTGTGATCCGCATCGGGCAGTGGTTATTGGGTTAGACTGGGAATATCTGCTCAGAGGCATCACCATGAGCTCTCCCGATATCCGAGCTGGGGTGGCCCTGCTCATAGCCGCGCTAAGTGCCGAGGGGACCAGTGTGATTCAAAATGTGGAACAAATTGATCGGGGATATGAATCCATCGATGTGCGGCTCCGCGCCTTAGGTGCCCGTATCCGAAGAATAGAGGTATGATAGACATGGATCAACAGCGTTTTCATCCGCTTGTTATCGTTACAGCGCCTTCCGGATCAGGAAAAACCACAATTGTGCATCATCTGTTGAAACGCTTTCCGGAACTGGATTTTTCTGTGTCGGCCTGTACCCGCCCGCCCCGCCAGAACGAGGTAGATGGCCGCGACTATTATTTTTTAACACCCGAAGCCTTTCAACAAAAAATTCAAGAAGGAGCCTTCGCAGAATATGAAATGGTGTATGAAGGCAAATATTATGGAACCCTGATTAGCGAACTGGAGCGAATATGGCGTAACCATCAGATCCCCTTGGTAGATATTGATGTACGAGGAGCATTGCATCTGTTAGACAAATATCCTGATCAATCGCTATCCTTATTTGTACAGCCTCCATCCTTAGATGTGCTTAGGGAAAGGCTGATCAAACGGGGCTCAGAAACCTCCATCTCTTTGGAAGAACGGCTGCAAAAGGCCGCTGAGGAATTAAAGTATGCTCCCCATTTTCATCACATCATTTACAATGACAGCCTGGAACATGCCCTGGCCCAGGCAGAGGTTGCCGTAGGGGCTTTTATTGCCCGTATGCTAAACAAAGAAATTCCCTAATTTTGGAGAGGCCCCGATATGGATACGTTTCAGACTTCTGGTCTCGTTGTCATTATCCTGCTCCTGTTGACCGCTTTTTTCACCGGAATTGAAACTGCTTTTTTCTCGGCCAATAAATTAAGCATTGAAGTTCGAAAGAAGCAGGGCAAATGGACGGGGCAAATTTTAAATCATTTTATCCAGAATCCCGACCAATTGGTGGGCACCTGCATTGTAGGGGTGAATATCATGCTGGTGATTTATGGCACTGTAGTGTTCAATGCATTGCAGCCATTTTGGGAAAACTTGCTCAGCGGCGCATGGAATAATCCTTACCTCAAACTCGTGGTTGAAATCCTGTTTTCCAGCTTTTTGATTTTAGTGGTGGGTGAATTTTTGCCCCGCATCCTGTTTAAGGCCAGGGCCGACTTCATGTTGAAAATTTTTCTCATTCCGTTTTATGGGTTCTATAGCATTTTTCAGCCGTTGGTTAAGGCGCTGATTGGTACGGCAGAATGGATTTTAATTTATTTATTCAATGCCCGCCTTTCGGATCGCAAGCTGGTGTTCAGCAAAATGGAATTGTACCAGTTCATGCAAGAAAATCAATACTCTGCTTTTCGTCAGGAGCTCAACACCAAATGGTTTGAAAATGCCCTGGCGCTGGTACACGTCAGGATTCGGGAATGCATGGTGCCCCGCAATGAAATTGTGGCCATTCCCCTGAGCAGCACGATTGAAGAAGCCCGGCAGAAGTGTATTTCCACCCGATTGTCAAAAATCATCGTGTACGAAGATTCCATTGATCATATCTGTGGATACATTCATCAACTGGATTTTTTTGCCCGGCCAGCCCAGTTAAAAGACATGATTCATCCCATTCCTGCCGTGCCAGAGACCATGCGGGCTGTGGATTTAATTACCAAGTTTTCAGAAAGCCGAAAGACAATAGCCTGGGTGGTGGATGAATTTGGAGGTACGGCAGGTATTGTGACCATGGAAGATGTACTGGAAGAGATCTTTGGTGAATTCAAAGACGAGCATGATCAAAAGGGCTTGGTAGAGCAACAGATTGCCGAACATGAGTACCTTTTTTCGGGCAGATTGGAAATTGATTACCTGAATGAAAAATACGGCTTGGGATTGCCCAAGAAAGATAGCGAAACTTTATCCGGATTGATTATTGCCTACCATGAAACCATTCCCCGGGAAAAAGACCGGATCATCATCGATCAATTTGAGTTTGAAATCATCAGTGTATCCGAAACCCGGATTGAGACCGTGAAGCTGCGGGTACTGGAATAAGCTATGGGTTTGTTGATTGATTGTTAAACTTTCCAAATGCCAGCCAGATTTCCTGTTTTGGCGCTAACTTTGCCATGTTATCCAAAAACAGGATTTGTATTTATTCCAGATATTTCGTTATTTCACAGAAGTTTTTGGGGTTAACAAACAATGGATGAAAGGCCTGCTCTTGAGTCTTCTTGAGCGGGCTAATTTTTTATCCCTGATCCATCGGTATGGAAACAAGCTATCGGCAAATATTTCAAACCAGTAACCCTGGGCGATGGAACAGGGTAAAGTGGTCGCTTCGCGTGATCATGGCCATTGCTATATTCTTTTTGGTGGTATTTTTTATTGCCTTGGTCAATGCCACCAATCCCTCGCTTCCCAGGCTGCGGGATAAAAATGAGGTATATAAAATGTCTCTTATAAACATCACCG
>JADGHY010000145.1 GCA_019683625.1 Thermoflavifilum sp.
GGATGATGGTTGCTGATGATGCAGCATGATGCGTGTGCTTTTTCGGTATTTTCATATAAGCTGTTTACAAATTGTTGCCTGTTATCGGGTGAGGTGCTGTGTTGTTAACATTTTCCTAATTCAATATGCTGGATACCAGAAGGCTTCGGGGAAACGTTTTTTATATCGGCTGGCATTTGCTTATTTTTGAGCGTTTAAAAAACCGTACATGACAGGCATCTTGCTTCAAATACAGGCTTCAGATTCACTGCTTCGGGTAGCTGATTCCATTAATCGGTTAGCCAATACACCGCCGGCAGCACAATCCATCAGCTTGTTCGACTTGCTGAAGAAAGGAGGGGTGCTGATGATTCCGCTGGGTATTCTTTCATTGATTGCCATATTTTTCTTTATTGAACGATTCATTGCCATTCGTAAAGCTGGCCGTATTGAAAACAATTTCATGAACATGATTCGCGATCATATCATGAATGGCAATGTGACGGCCGCCCGCACCCTGGCTAAAAATACCGATAATCCGGCAGCCAGGATGATTGAAAAAGGTATTCAGCGTATTGGGAAGCCTATTGATAATATTGAGCGATCCATGGAAAATGTGGGTAAACTGGAAATTTACAAGCTGGAAAAAAACATGATTATCTTATCCATGGTAGCGGCTGTAGCACCCATGTTTGGCTTTTTGGGAACAATTGCCGGCATGATTCAAACTTTTTTCAACATTTCGGTAACATCCGATATTACGCTTGGGACCATTGCTGGTGGTATTTATGTAAAGATGATCACCTCAGCCACAGGACTGATTATTGGTATTTTTGCCTATATGGGATACAGTTATTTGAATGCTCAGATTGACAAGGTGATCAATAAAATGGAGGCTGCAGCTGCGGAATTTATTGATATTTTGCAAGAGCCAACACGTTAAGCCATGGATTTGCGGAAAAGACGACGGGAAGAGGCTAAGGTGGAGAGTTCCGCCCTGAACGATATTTTGTTTATTTTTTTGCTGTTCTTCCTGATTGTTTCCACGCTGGCTAATCCAAATGTAATCAAGCTATCTTTACCTCGTGCAGAAAGCAATACCAAGGCCAAGCAAACGGTAGTAGTGAGCATTGATGCCCAGCAACGGTATTATGTGGGTACCACCTTAGTGCCCTTCGACCAGCTGGCACAAGTTATTGCGCCCAAGCTGGCGGGAGAACAGGTGGATGCCACCATTGTGATCAATGCTGATAAGACGGTGCCCATAGATGATGTGGTGAAAGTCATGGAAATTGCTCGGCAACTGCATGCGAAGGTGGTGCTGGCTACAGCACATCCCGATAATCAGGTTGCCCGTCCATGATCGTGTAGTCTCTTGTCATGTGCGGCCTTCATGTAGATTTGTATGTTAATTTCATGTTTGTGGAAAATTCACATTACCAAAGCCGCGGCGTTTCTGCATCCAAAGAGGAAGTCCACTCGGCCATAGCCACACTCGATCCTGGCCTTTATCCGCACGCCTTTTGCCGGATATTTCCCGACTATCTGGCCGGAGATCCTGAATGGACCTGCCTTTCCCATGCCGATGGGGCGGGTACCAAATCCTTGCTGGCTTATGTATATTGGAAAGAAACCGGTAACCTGGATGTGTGGAAAGCCATTGCACAGGATGCGCTGGTGATGAATCTTGACGACCTGCTCTGTGTGGGCGCTTATCAGCATTTTGTCTACACCTCCACGATTGGCAGAAACAAAAGATGGATTCCCGGAGAAGTATTGAAAGCTTTAGTAGAAGGCACGGCGGCATGCATTGAGCAGTTGCGTACCTATGGCGTGGACATACACTATGTGGGCGGGGAAACGGCAGATATAGGCGATCTGGTGCGTACGATTGTGGTAGATGGCAATATGACGGTGCGCTGGCCCAAAAATCGGCTGATAACCAACGAACATATCCAAGAAGGTGACATGATTCTAGGCCTGGCTTCTTTTGGCCAAACCATTTATGAACAGCATTACAACAGCGGCATCGGGAGCAATGGCCTCACGCTGGCCCGCCACGAGCTGTTGCATAAATCCTATCTGCAGCAATATCCCGAAGCTTGTGATCCACAAATGGATCCGGCCCTGCAATACACCGGCCCTTACCGGCTGTCTGACCCGGTTTCGCCAGATGGATACACGGTCGGTGATTTGCTATTGTCTCCTACCCGCACGTATGCACCTTTCCTGAAATCCTTGCTCGAGGAATATCGGGAAGGGGTACACGGTTTAATCCATTGTACCGGAGGCGGGCAAACCAAGCTCATGCGTTTTTTGCCGGCTGGTTTGGCAGCCGTGAAAAATCATTTGTTTCCATTGCCTCCGGTTTTTCAATTGATCCGTGAATCGTCTTCAGCCAGCTGGAAAGAATTGTTTCAGGTATTCAATATGGGACATCGGATGGAAATCATCACCGATGAAAAACATGCGGATGACATGATTCGTTTGGCCGAAACTTTTCATATCCAGGCGCATGTGGTGGGTAGCATCGTGAAAGCCAACAGTGAGGCGGTGTTGCAGATCATACATCCCGAAGCGGGTGTGCTCGTTTATCCCTGATTTCAACTTGATGCGTGAATTGTTATCTTTAAAGAAATGGCTATGGAAGAAGATATCATTGTTTTGCTGCAACAAGCGCAGATTTGCCATGGCAAGGCGGTAATCCTAAGTGATGTAAACATCACCATCCGCAGAGGAGAATTTGTGTATCTGGTAGGAAAAACAGGAACAGGCAAAACAAGCCTGCTAAAGACCTTGTATGGCGATCTGCCGCTTTGTGGCGGAGAAGGAAGGGTAGCGGGCTTTGATTTGAAAAAATTAACCTGGAAAAATGTCCCCTATCTCCGCAGAAACCTGGGCATTGTGTTTCAGGATTTTCAACTGCTTACCGACAGAAATGTACACGATAACCTTCGTTTTGTATTGCGGGCTACGGGCTGGAAAGATGAAAAACTGATGGAAGAGAAGATTCATGATGTGTTGGATAAAGTGGGATTGAAAACCAAAGGGTATAAAATGCCCTACGAACTTTCGGGAGGGGAACAACAGCGGGTGGATATTGCCAGAGCCTTGCTGAATTCCCCAAAACTTATCCTTGCCGATGAACCCACCGGCAATCTGGATCCGGAAACTTCCGATGGGATCATGCAATTGTTGTTTCAGATCTCGCACGATTATCACACCACGGTGATCATGGCCACGCACGATTACCTGGTATTGCAGAAATTCCCTTCTCGTGTGCTTCGCACAGAACTGGGTAGGGTGAGCGACATGGCCGACATTCGGCTGTCCTGAAACTGGCTTTTATGGAGCCGTTGATTGTTGTCTCGGCAGAACGCTTTTTCAGAGGGGGCACCGTAAAAATGGTGAGCCTTTGCTTGCAGGAACTGTCGGCTGCTGTGGAAGGCCAATGCCGCATCCGGGCACTGGTATACCGGGCACAGGATTATCCCTCACTACCTAATGTGGAATATGTTCCTTTTCCCAAAGCACGCAAAGGATGGTGGCGCAGGTTGTACTATGAATATGTTCTCTTTCCCAGGCTGGCAAGAGACTGGAAGCCCCTGTTGTGGCTTTCCTTGCAGGATAGCACCCCACCGGTTTGCGCCCCCTATCGCGCGGTATATTTTCATCATCCGCTATTGTTTGCCCGTTTACCCTGGTCAATGTGGCTTAAACAACCCGCCTTGCTGGTATTGAAATGGCTTTACCGCCTCATCTACCTCCGAAACATAGCATCCAATCAATGGATATTTGTGCAACAGCATCAACTCAGGCAACAGCTGCTGGAACACTATGCCCTCGACCCCGGCAAGGTATGGGTCATTCCTCCCGTGCTTCCTGTACTGGAAAAGCAGGACAGGCCCCATCCATCGGATGCGGAACTGTTCCGATTTATTTATCCTGCTTATCCGTATGTCTATAAAAACCACGCCGTGTTGTTTGCCGCAGCCCAAAGGCTCTGGGAGCAAGGCTTGCATCATTTTGAGCTCATCTGCACCTGGGATACGCATGAAAATGCTTATATCCGAAGGCTTAGGCAGGCTTACTCTTCCGAGCTACCCATTCATTTCACGGGTTATGTGAGTGCTGAAACTTTAGCCCTTTGGTATTCCCGTGCTCATGCCTTGGTATTCCCCTCGCTATGCGAAACCTGGGGATTGCCGTTGAGTGAGGCCGCATCCCGTGGATTGCCCATACTGGCAGCCGATCTTCCCTATGCCCGGGAAACATTGGCAGGTTATCCGGCGGTTTGCTGGCTTCCACCTACCGATGAACAGGCTTGGACTCAGGCCATGAAAGCCTTGATACAAGGAAATCTAACTTTTGCGCAGCCTGTAACCGTTAAAACAGCATCTGATCAGCAAATGAGCTGGCTGCAGTGGATTCGGGAATGGCTTCGCCAAATGCAGGATGGGCAGACGAAGTAGCCGGGTGTAGGCCTTTTGTCCGACAACGATGCAATATTTTTTCAAAGAAAGCAAGTCGAATGGTTTCTTTTCTCTCTAAGGCTACCCGCTGGCGGATACTTTCGGGAAGGCGTTTCATGCGGTTTGCTTCCACGAAATTTTCAATTTTAGAAATCCATGCATCGTCGAGTGAGAAAGGTTTGTTGGGAATTTGCAGGATATGCGGGTCGACAGGTAGGTCACAATCCTCATAGGCCAGGATCAGAGGCAAGCCAGCCGCAATATATTCTCTTACCTTGAGCGGGCAAGCCTGGTGCATGTGTTTGCGATACAAAGCCAATGTGCCGATGCCAATATCCATTTTCGCATACAGATTGGCCAGCTGTATATCGTTCAGTGCACCATGCGAAATGATATTTTGCTGGTGCCCCGGAGGCAAGTCGGGACAAACCACGTGGAATACAAACTGGGGAAGCTTTTTAGCCAAAGCCATTACCAGGTCAATCCCCTGGGAAGGAATATCAGATGATCCCACAAAAATCAGATGGGCTTTTTTGCAGGGATCTATTTTTTTGAGTGGAATACGTTGCAAATCAATGCCATTGCTAATGGTACAGCTAAGCTTGTGGTATTTTTCAAACCTGGCCGTAATTTCAGGAGTAACACATACCAAGCCATCCACAGCACGAATCAGGCTTTTGCGGCCAGCCCGGTAAATCCACCGCCTCACTAAAGGGGTGAATTTCACCTCTTCGGTATCGATCACATTCACTTCCATGACCGATGGATAGCGCTTCAACAATCCTGCTAAACCCGGAAGCCAGATATGCTGGTGATAATAAATCAAGTCTGGGTTCAGGGAAGCTATTTCTTCGGTGAGATGGTGCAAGGCCAAGGCTTGGCGTACATAACGCTCTGCTTTCTTGACCCAGGAAAACTGCTGCCGGAAAGGAAAATGGAAGGGTAATGCATGGAATACCTTTACTCCGTCCAATCCGCTAAGCCCACGTATCTCCTCTTCATGATCCCGGCTAAGCACCCAAACATTCACCCGATGACCGGCTTTGCGCCAGTAAGCCAGGCGATCGCGGATCTTGTAAATTTTACCGGCATCGTGTTGATTATCAAGTGAAATCAAGTATAAAATATGCATATCACTGGTTATTGGCCTTGCGAATGATGTGATTTTACAGGGAGCGTATCTAATTTTCTCGAAAGGGTTCAGTAT
>JADGHY010000146.1 GCA_019683625.1 Thermoflavifilum sp.
AGAATGAATTTCCCATCCCTTGAAGCTATGTATTGTAGCAAGCTTCATTGTACCCGTATTCATCCAAAAAATGCAACCTGCAAACGTGTCTTGCTTAAAAGCATTCAAAATGCGTATTGGCCCTTCTAAAATTATTTTCCTCAGGACAAAAGCAGCCTGTTTCAGTTATGTACAACGGGTAAAAACCTTTTTCATCCTTTATTCCAGGAAAAGCAACAATATGATCAGGGATTGCTTTGAGCGGCTTAGATTAGGGGAAGGCTTGGGGCACAATAATGATTGGGCATCTTTTGCAAAAAGTATTTCGTGAAAAAGCCATAAAACAAAAACCAGCAGAAGAAAACATGTATCCTTTCCCCTGCTGGTTTGCAACTACCGCACTCAGCATCATCAGCGATGCAGCCACACGGTGTCTACATGCGTCACTTGCCCGTCGCTCACCTGGATGCCCGTGAGGGTAGTATCCTGATAACCCGTGGTGGAATCGGGCACAAACACCAGCTGATAGCTGCCTGCAGCTATTCCCCAGAATTTGTAGTAGCCGGTGCTATCGGGTAGTGCACCGAGGGTATCGGTATTTTGGATGGCCCACACCTGTGCTTTGGCGCTATCGGGCAGCACATAACCATCTATTGCTCCTCCGGTGGCTCTGGCAAATGCCCGGATCACGGGTTTTAGCAGATATTTTCCGCTGTTGCCGGCTTGCACAATCGATCGGGCGGCATCGAAATCCAGTTCTAATGCATAAGGTACGCCAGCCGTAAGGGTTTCGTGAAGATTCAGTTTTAATCCCGATTGCTGAGCTGAAGGCGTGGTTAGATTCACCACAGTTCCATCGTCGAGAACCACACTGTTGCTGTCGCCCAATACTAACCTCATTTGTGAAATGGTGCCTGCCGGTAAGTCCACCGCACCCAATATGGTATCGGTGCCATTGCGCAAGCTGAGCAAGTTGTAAAGCCCTGGCCGAAACAGAGGAACTTGTACCCAGCCCGAGCTATTGTCTGAAGTGTCGGAAGAAGTGTTCACCCACACCTGCTGAATATCAATCCACACGGCCTGATAGCCTGCAGGATCATCGGTGAGATACACTTCCAGATGGCTGGGTGAAGAAGTGCTGGAGGTTTTTTCACAGGACGACCACAGGAAAATGCCTCCCAACACAAAGAGGCCCATCAGGGCGATAGATGAAAGTCTTTTCATACGATGAGGTTTAAGATGAAGAAATAAATCTTTAGAAAAAAACACAAATACCATTCCACAAATCTTCGCTACTTTTACTTGCCGCCTGCTTTAATGCGCACACGATGAGAAGAATAGGTTTGCTTATCCAGCTCGCTGTACTGTTATTTGTTTTCCGCACAGTTTCCGGCCAGCCCAGGCAAAGCGTTGTAGGTCAGTTCATTCAGCCCTACACCTATCGGATCGTAAAAGATACGGTCGTGCCGCACGCCTGTGTGGTATCGGCACATCCTTTGGCCAGCGAAGTGGGTCTGTGGATCTTGCAACAGGGGGGCAATGCTATTGATGCGGCCATTGCTACCCAACTGGCTTTGGCTGTCGTGTACCCTGCAGCTGGGAATATCGGTGGAGGCGGCTTTATGGTCATTCATCTGCAGCATGGGAAAAATACCGTCATAGACTATCGGGAGGAGGCACCGGGGAGGGCTTCCCGGGATATGTATCTGGATAGCCTGGGCAATCCCGATCCGCGCCTGAGCTTGTATGGAGCGCTTTCTGCGGGCATACCCGGCACCGTAGCCGGCCTTTGGCAGGCCTGGAAAGCTTATGGCCACTTGCCTTGGAGCATGCTGGTGCAACCGGCTGTTGACCTGGCCCGCAAGGGATTCAGCATCACCGCCACAGAAGCCCGATGGCTGAATGAAACCCGCCAGGAATTTTTGCGTTACAACAGCCAACCTATACCCTTTGTGAAATCTACCCCCTGGAAAGCAGGTGATACCTTGCGACAACCCGAATTGGCCCAGACCCTTGCCGAAATCCGCGATCATGGCATGAAAGGATTTTACACGGGTGCCGTAGCCAGGAAAATTGTGCGTACCATGAAACACCATCATGGGCTGATCAGCCGGAAAGATCTCAGGCAATACCGGGCCATCGAACGTGAACCGATCAGCTTTGGCTATAAAGGCTATACGATTGTCACCGTTCCCCCACCTTCGGCTGGTGGCGTGATGTTGCAACAAATGCTGGGAATGATCAGCAACTATCCTATTGCTCAATGGGGTTATGGTTCACCAGAAGCTACCCAGCTGATGATCGAGGCCGAACGCCGAAGCTTTGCCGATCGGGCCAAATATCTGGGCGATCCGGATTTTACCCAAATCCCCCTGCATCAACTCACCGACCCCGATTACCTGAAGCAACGCATCAGCAACTATAGCCCTGGCCAGGCAAGCCATAGCAGTGACATTCAGGCCGGTTATTTTCCCGAAAGCGAAGAAACCACGCATCTTTGCGTGCTCGATGCCCAGGGCAATGCCGTGTCGGCCACCTATACCCTGAACAACCTTTATGGCAGCAAGCTGGTAGTGGAAGGCGCCGGTTTTCTGCTCAATGATGAGATGGATGATTTCAGTGCCAAACCCGGAACACCAAATCTATATGGCCTTACCGGCTCTGAAGCCAATGCTATTGCGCCTTATAAACGCATGCTCAGCAGCATGACGCCCACCATTGTGCTCAAGGATCAGCAGCCTTACCTGCTCACCGGCACTCCAGGCGGGTCGACCATCATCACTTCCGTATTCCAAACCCTGGTGGATGTGCTGGATTTTCACCTCTCACCCCATGATGCCGTGAATAATCCCAAATTTCATCACCAGTGGCTTCCCGACGTGGTGTACGTAGAAGAAGGATTTACCGATAGCCTGAAACAAGCTCTGGAGAAAATGGGTTACCGGTTGGTGACGCGGGAAGCAATCGGCCGGACAGAGCTGATCGTACAAGAAGCCCCCCAACAGATCGTTGGCGTGGGTGATCACCGCGGCGATGACACCGTAGCTGGATATTAAATACTTATCGATATGCCCAACAGAAGAACATTCTTGAAATGGACCTCCGCCGGAATGCTTGGTTTGCCCTTGTTTACAAGTCGCAAAACCCGAAGGTATATTGCCCTTCAACATCAGGTTAAACCCCTTGTGGTATCCACCTGGGACTTTGGGATTCAGGCCAATGCCGCTGCCTGGGAAATCTTAAAAAACAGAGGCCGTGCGCTGGATGCCGTGGAAGCCGGCGTGAGGGTGCCCGAAGCTGATCCTAACATTCAAACTATTGGCCTGGGCGGACTTCCGGATCGCGACGGACATGTGACGCTCGACGCCTGCATCATGGACGAATATGGCAACGCCGGCGCCGTAGCCTGCCTGGAACATATCGTACATGCCATATCTGTGGCCCGAAAAGTGATGGAAAAAACCCCTCACGTGCTGCTGGTAGGTGAAGGCGCCCTGGAATTTGCCCTTTCTCAGGGCTTTCCCAAACAAAACCTGCTTACCCCGGCCTCCGAAAAGGCCTGGAAGGAGTGGCTTAAAACTTCTGATTATCATCCCGTCATCAATATCGAAAACCAGCTTCAACCCGCTCACCATGAAAATGGCTCAACTTCTTCATCCCATCCCGGCGACCAAAAAAACCACGATACCATTGGCATGCTGGCCATAGATTACCACGGCAACCTTTCTGGTGCTTGTTCAACCAGCGGACTCGCCTTCAAGATGCATGGCCGCGTGGGCGATTCTCCAATTGTGGGGGCTGGCTTGTTTGTGGACAATGAAATCGGCGCGGCCACAGCCACCGGCGTGGGTGAAGCCAACATGCGCATCTGCGGCACCCACACCGTGGTGGAACTCATGCGGCAAGGCCATACCCCCGAAGAGGCTTGCTACCTGGCTTTAGAACGACTCGTGAAGAAACAACCCGACTATGCCCGTAGCATTCAACTGGCTTTCCTGGCCGTGCGCAAGGATGGCACCATCGGGGCTTATGCCCTCCAGAAAGGATTCCGCTACGCGGTATACACACCCGATATTCCTAATGAACTCCGGGAAAGCAAAAGCTTTTACTGACGACCGGAAGCCGAGCGGGCTAACCGGAATAAAGTCCAGGTCTCCAGGATCGAGTACACGAAATACAACACCAGCAGCAGGATCAAGGTATTGCGGGTGAAACTGGCTGCCCGGGTGAAAGCGTAAGCTACCATGGCTCCTGCATAAACGACGATCTTTAAGAAAGTGGAAAGGTAAACCGTTCTGAAAAAACGATGGTGATTAGGATGACGAATAGCTTTTTTACTCAAATGATAAGTAAAGGCTGTGATCAATGCCAGCAAGAGATTGCCCACCGCCCCTGCCAGATCATCAACGCCCAGGGTTTCTAACACGTGAGAAAAAACAATTCCGATTCCGTTGACAGCACAAAACAGGGCGATTAGCCTGAAATAAAAATTATCCATCACGGGTCGATTTGATCAATCGCCACAAAGCTACAATCAATGCGCCCAAAGACAAAACCAGGGTAAACACCGGAATAGAAAAATGGGCTTTCCGGTCAATCCACATGCCCACCCACACCCCCAATCCAATCGTCACCAGCAATTCAGTGGTCATTCCGGCATATCGTAACCAGGTGGAATCTTTACGCGGTGGCTCTTTCGGCATGCTCGAGTGTAATTGCAGGCTCTTCATCCAGCACAGCAGAAGCCGGGGCAACCACTGCTGGCGCTTCCATCCGGCATTGGCCATTGAAAACGGCTGATGGAGCCATCTCCAGCCGATGGGTATAAATATCTCCATCCACTACCGCCGTTTCTTTCAGGCTCAACAAATCTTCCACGCGAATAGTTCCCTTCACCTTCCCCATGATGTCGGCCGACTTGCAAATGATGTCGCCATGGATTTCCCCTTCTTTGCCGACCACCACCCGGGCATCGGTACTGAGGGTACCATCGAGCTTGCCATCGATGCGAATATCTCCGGCCGAAGTGATGTGGCCGCGAATAAGGGTGCCCGAAGCAATCAAATTCACTTCACCACAAGGAGAACTGCGATGGTTGGCTGCGTGTGACTTTGTGAACATAGCTCAGGTATTTTAGTGTTAAAATAAGCTGCAATACTATTCTTCGGCCGATAAGGTATCCGGCTGCTGAAGCTGTGCATCCCCTTGCAATACCCGGCGAATATCATCCCAGTATTTTTCCTTAGCTTGCAAAACCTGCTGTAACGAATCCATTTTAACGTTCAGCCGAATATACTCCTGCCGAAGTTTTACATCCCCGTAACCCGGTATGTAATACTTTAACGGCGTCAGGGCAAATGCACCATACACCAGCAGAAAAACCACCATCACTAAAGAGCTGAGTGCGATATACATGCTTTTCCGGGATAAAATAAACGAGGCCGTCTCTTCCAATGTACTTTCATCCAAAATCACCAACCGGAAACGGTCGTTTAAACGCTTCATCCGCCTTTTGACCACCTGCAACACCCTGCTCATGTTTCCAAATTACAATCGAAACGGGAAAAACAAAAATTTCGCATACAAAATTTTTGAGTTATTATACCCATTTATCATCTGTTCATCCTATGCTTCATTTTTCAATCCCATTTCTCTTTCCCCGTGTGCAATA
>JADGHY010000147.1 GCA_019683625.1 Thermoflavifilum sp.
AAATTATCGCTTTAGCCAATCAAAAAGGAGGAGTGGGCAAAACCACCACAGCCATTAACCTGTCGGCCAGCCTGGCCGTTTTGGAATATAAAACGCTGCTGGTGGATGCCGACCCGCAGGCGAATAGTACCACCGGACTGGGTTTTGACCTGCGCAATATCCAGCAAAGCGTGTACGACTGTATGGTTAATGAAGTCCGTGCGCAGGACATTTTGTTGCAGACCGAAATCCAGGATCTGCAGCTGCTGCCGGCGCATATTGATCTGGTGGGTGCCGAATTGGAGTTAATTCATCATCCCCATCGCGAACAGGTGCTCAGGCAGGTGTTGGAACCCCTGAAGCAAGCCTATGACTTTATCATTATTGATTGCTCCCCCTCTCTGGGATTGATTACGGTGAATGCGCTCACGGCAGCCGACTCGGTAATCATTCCTGTTCAATGTGAATTCTTTGCGCTGGAAGGACTGGGGAAGTTGTTGAATACCATCAAAATTGTACAGAGCAGGTTAAATACTTCCCTGGAAATTGAAGGCATACTCCTTACCATGTACGACGGCCGTCTGCGCCTAAGCAATCAGATTTTAAGCGAAATCAAACATCATTTCGACAATCTGGTATTCGACACCATCATCCACCGGAATACGCGCCTGGCCGAAGCACCCAGCCTGGGCAAGCCGGCAGTGCTCTATGATGCTGATAGCAATGGCGCCCTGCATTACCTAAACCTGGCCCGGGAAATTCTTCAGAAAAATGATGCAACGCGTATTAAATTAAAGGATAAAATCATTGCCTGATGTCTGCAGCCCCTCATAAAAAAGAAGCACTTGGCAAGGGTATCCGTTCCCTTTTGCAGCATATTGACGCCGATTTGAAATCTACCGCTGCGGCTATACCTGGCGAAGAAAAAGTGGTGGCTGCCACGGCCATTGAACGCATACCGCTTGACCAGATCGAGGTAAATCCCATGCAGCCCCGGCGCGATTTCGACGAGAAGGCCTTAGAAGAGCTGGCCCAATCTATCCGTATCCACGATGTGATTCAACCCATCACCGTTAGCCGTATTCACCACAAAAAATATCGGCTTATTGCCGGCGAACGGCGCCTGCGCGCCGCTAAAATGGCCGGATTGAAAGATATCCCGGCCTATATCCGCCAGGCCGATGACCGACAGTTGCTGGAACTGGCGCTGACCGAAAACCTGCAGAGGGCCGACCTTAACGCTATTGAAACAGCCTTAAGTTATCGGCGACTGATGGAAGAATGTGAACTCACCCAAGAACAAGTGGCCGAGCGCATCGGTAAAGACCGAACCACAGTGACCAATTATCTCCGGCTATTGAAGCTGCCACCCGATATTCAGGTGGCTGTGCGCAACGGAGAAATCAGTATGGGCCATGCCCGCGCCCTGATCAATATTGAACATGCTGACCAACAGTTGTTTGTCTTTGGGGAAATCATCCGGAAAAAACTTTCCGTTAGGCAGACAGAGGATTTGGTTCGCAAAATCTCCTCGGGCCAGCGGATGCGAAAACAATCCACAACGGCTTCCTTACCTCCGGCTTATCAGCGCATCCAGGACCAGCTCACCGACCTGTTCTCTACCCGCGTGAAATTGCTCCGCCAGTCCGGTGGCCGAGGCCATATTGCTATTGATTTTTATTCCGATGAAGAGCTCAACCGTATCCTGGACTTGCTTCAACGCATCCGGAAATAACAGCCATCCAACCAGCCGATTCTTATTCGAGCGCTTCAAAAAGAGCAGGGCTGCCGGTTGGGTATGCCTTGTGTTGCTGCTGGCAGCATTCGGATTATCTGCCACGGCCCAGCAGGAACAACCTGCAAACCTGGGAGATACGCTGCATATTATCACCGATACCCTTATCATTCGAGATACCACCCACCGCCTTGCCGATTCCACTTCGGCCACGCCCAGCGACACGGTGAGCTTTCATGATCCGCGAAGGGCAGCACTGTATTCCGCTGTGTTACCGGGGTTAGGACAGGCCTATAACCATAAATATTGGAAAATACCCATCGCCTATGCTGGCCTGGGAATAGCCGCGGGGGTATTTATCTATAACTATAAGCAATTTATCCTTTTTCGCGACGCCTATCGCCTGAGCTTTACCGGGCAAAAAACGGGAGATCCCTTTATAGATCAGTACGACCCCCAGGACCAGAAACGTATCCGGGATGTGTATCGCCAATATGTAGATTATTCTGCTTTGGCATTTTTGGGCGTGTATGTGATCAACATTGTCGATGCGCTGGTTGATGCACATCTGTATCATTTCAATGTATCAGACAATCTGGCTATTCGCCTCCGGCCCATCATGCACGCCCATTATATGGGTTATGGATTAGTGGTTAATCTTTCCCGCCGCCATTAACCGGCTTACCTGCATGCAGGTGACTGCCTTTTCTAAAAGGGCTTGAGCTCATGGCTTACGGTGTTTTGACCTAAAGAAAATTGCAGTGTATTTTTGGCAGTCCGTACATAAAACATTTTTCCGTGAAAATTGCACTCATTGGATATGGTAAAATGGGCAGGGCAGTAGAGGCCGTTGCCCAGCAGCGGGGTCATGAAATTCTCTGCCGGGTGGATGTTCACAACCGGGAAGAATGGCTGAGACCTGATCGGCTATCGGCTGCAGACGTGGCCATTGAGTTCACTACCCCGGAATCGGCTGTGGACAACCTATTAGCTTGTTTTGCAGCGCAGGTACCCGTGGTATGTGGCACCACCGGCTGGCTGGAGCGATGGCCTGAAGTGGAAAAAGCTTGTCGCGACAAGCATCAGGCATTGGTATATGCCAGCAACTTCAGCCTGGGTGTGAACCTTTTCTTTGCCCTTAACCGATACCTGGCTCAGCTGATGGCTGGCTATCCGCAATATGAGGTAAACCTACGCGAGATTCATCATACCCAGAAAAAAGATGCACCCAGCGGCACAGCCATTACTCTCGCCGAACAAATACTTCGCCATCTTACGCGGAAGAAGCGCTGGGTAAAGGGGGAAACCAACGATGCTGAGGCTTTGCCGATTTTTTCAGAACGTGTAGATCCGGTGCCGGGTATCCACATCGTTCGTTATGCTTCTGAAGTGGATGAAATCGAGATCAAACACACGGCTCATTCCCGGGAAGGATTTGCCTGGGGTGCTGTGTTGGCAGCAGAGTGGGTGCAGGGCAAAAAGGGCA
Organism: Thermoflavifilum sp.; assembly: GCA_019683625.1. GTDB lineage: Bacteria > Bacteroidota > Bacteroidia > Chitinophagales > Chitinophagaceae > Thermoflavifilum. The sequence continues at coordinate 3,201 of JADGHY010000147.1, forward strand.
TCTTCAGCATGGAAGATGTATTAGGATTGTCCTCTGCTCCTTAGGATTTATGCTTGATGCTGATGGGCGCGTAGGTTGGCCAGCATATCGGAGGTCATGGTCTGGAGGTCAAAAGCAGGCTTCCAGCCCCAGTCAGCCCGTGCCTGGCTGTCGTCAATGCTTTCGGGCCAACTTTCGGCAATTTGTTGGCGAAAATCGGGTTGATAGCAGACCTCGAAGCCGGGGGCATGATGCTGCAATGCCTTTGCCAGCTCGGCCGGGGAAAATTGAAAAGCATGAATATTGTAACTGCTATGCAGGCTGATGCGATGGGCTGGGGCTTCCATGAGTTCAATGGTAGCCCGGATGGCATCGGGCATATACATCATAGGCAGGTGGGTATCGGGTGCCAGTGGGCAGCAATATTTCCGATTTTCCACGGCAGCCTGAAACATTTCGATGGCATAATCCGTTGTGCCCCCACCTGGTGAAGACTTATAGCTGATCAGACCGGGATAGCGCAGGCTGCGCACATCAATTCCGTAACGCTCATGGTAATATTCGCACCAACGTTCGCCAGCCAATTTGCTGATGCCGTAAGCCGTGGTGGGCTCTAAGATGGTATGTTGCGGGGTACGCTGCCGGGGCGCTCCACGGCCAAATACAGCGATAGAGCTGGGCCAGTAAACTTTATGTAACCTTTCTTCCCGGGCAATTTCCAGTACATGGATCAAACTTTGCATGTTAATATGCCAGGCAAGAGCAGGATTTTTCTCGGCTGTTGCCGAGAGAATAGCGGCCAGATGGTAAATTTGGGTGATGTGGTGGCGGATGACCAGCACATGCAGCATTTCCCGGTTCATCACATCCAGGGTCACATAGGGTCCCGTGTCTTTAAGCAGGGGATGTTCATCACGCAGGTCGGCTGCTATCACATGCTGAGGTTCATAAATCTTGCGCAGGGCCAGGGTAAGCTCCACACCAATTTGGCCACATGCACCTATGATAAGGATGCGTTCTTTAGCAGGCATAAAATGTAGTGAAAATCAGCTGCAAATTGTTCGATTTTTCGATTTCAAAAAAATCAAATTGCTGGGATCAGAAAACGCTATAGGTTTGCGGTTATGAAATCCGAGCGCCTATCTGCCATCGAATTCCTGTTTGATGGCCAAAGTTATGATCCAAACATGTTTTTTCTCATTGCCGGACCTTGTGTGGTGGAAGATGAGCCTTTGCTGATGACAGTGGCCGGCGAGGTCAGCCGTATCTGCCGGGAGCTGGGCATTCCTTATGTGTTTAAATCGTCGTATCGGAAAGCCAATCGCACCCGTGTGGATTCGTTTACCGGTATCGGCGATGAAGCGGCCCTGGCCCTGTTGCAAAAAGTAAAAACGAGGTTTCATTTACCTGTACTTACCGATATCCATACGCCGCCGGAAGCTGCAATGGCTGCCGCTTATGTGGATGTGTTGCAGATACCGGCTTTTTTATGCAGGCAAACGGAGTTGTTGCAGGCTGCAGGCGCCACGGGAAAAGCGGTAAATATCAAGAAAGGCCAATTTGTGAGCGGGGAAGCCATGCGGTTTGCCGTGGATAAGGTCAGGCAAACCGGGAATGAAAGAATAATGCTCACGGAGCGAGGTTCCATGTTTGGCTACGGCGATCTGGTGGTAGATTTCCGGAATATACCCATCATGCAGGCATCCCAGGTGCCGGTGGTGGTGGATTGCACCCATTCGCTTCAGCAGCCCAACCAGGCGAGCGGAGTCACCGGAGGAAGGCCTCAGCTGATTCAAACCATTGCCCGTGCAGCCATTGCTGCAGGAGCCGACGGCATTTTTATCGAAACCCATCCCGAACCAGCCAAGGCTAAATCAGACGGTGCCAATATGCTGCCTTTAGCAGCCATGGAAGATTTGCTCAAAAGCCTGGTGCGCATACGGGAGGCTATCTTACCCGGCTAAGTTTATTTGCGTTCGGGCAAATAGCTTCGCAGCATCCAGGCCATCTTTTCATGCTTTTCCATCAAGCCTACCAGAAAATCGTTGGTTCCGGCATCTTCATATTTCTCATCGGCTTCTCTGGCCATGTTGCGGATTTCGCGGATCAAGGTTTCATGATCGTCCAACAAAATCTGCAAGGCCTTTTCCTGGGTTTCACCCGGCTGCCCTTCCGTGAGATTGGTGAGTTTCAGGTAATCGGCTAATGTGGCCACGGCAAAATGTCCCAATTGGCGGATGCGTTCGGCCAACTCGTCAATCATCCCGGCCAATTCGGTATACTGTTCCTCCAGGAAGCGATGGATTTCTGCAAAGCTTTTGCTCTCCAGGTTCCAGTGATAATTGCGGGTTTTGATGTACAAAACGGTTTCATCGGCCAAGAGGGTGTTGAGCATGTTAGCCTCTGCCTGTAAAGATTTTTCGGGAATACCA
>JADGHY010000148.1 GCA_019683625.1 Thermoflavifilum sp.
CTTTTAATTACAGAAAAGTACAGGCTTTGCGCTTGAGCAGTGGATTGCATTATGATATAAACAGGGCATCAACGGGTTTTATCACGGCCTACTATCGGTATAACAATGTTGAACAAAATCCAACTTATCGGATCAAGAAAACAAATGATCCCCTGCAAGCAAGAGGTGAAATTAATAAAAACCAATTTAACAGCTTGGGTCTTTTGGCCCAGCATGCCCAACAATGGAATCATGATCAGTTGCAAGCTATTTTTGGTATTCAGGTAGAATATAGTCCGCTGCAATATCACGCACAATACATCCTGATTCAGAAAGATAATGCCGGTTATTATGTAAGTTACACGCCAACGGATTCGGTGTTGACTGATTATGCGGCCAACATATACAATTATGCGGCTTACACCCAATGGAAATGGCAGCCTGTTGAGAAACTTTACCTAACAGCTGGCTTACGTTATGATCGTATTGATTATGATTTTACCAATCATCTTTTGCCTTCTGCTTATACAGGCGCGCCTTCCGGCCGGAATGGCTTTTCACATCTTACACCTAAAATTGGTTTCACTTATGTGCTTTCTTCACATATGGGCGGCTATGCCAATTTTAGCCAGGGCTTTGCCCCGCCCGATATTACGGATCTGTATAATGGGGTAAAGGTGCCCTACTTAAAACCAGCCAGTTATCTTAATTATGAGACTGGCATCTGGTTGCGAATTGATGATGACCGCATGTTGTGGCAGGTGGATGTTTATCGTATGTTGGGCAAAAATGAAATCATCAGCGTAAGGCAAGATGATGGATCCTACCAAAATGCCAATGCGGGGAAAACCTTGCATGAAGGACTGGAATATACTTTTCAATATCATCCGTTGCAAACTTTACAGATAAGATGGAACGGTACCTGGGCATATCATGCGTTTATCCAATATCAAATCAATGGAAAAGATTATGCCCATCACCGGATGAATGCTGCTCCGGGATGGATTTATGATGCGGCGGTGCAATATCAAATGCCCTTTTTAAAAGGGTTACAGCTTTCGGCAGAATGGCAACATGTGGGCAGATATTATATTGATCCGGCCAATACCCTTACCTATCCAGGATATGATCTTTTTCATATCCGAACTGCTTATGAACAAAAAAGATGGGCCGTATGGCTGCATCTGTTAAATGTGTTCAACACGATTTATGCTACCACGGTGGATTATGCCAGTTATGGAAACACGTATCGGGCAGGCATTCCACGTACCTGGCAAATTGGCTTTAGTTATAATTTGATTCAACCCGATCAATCATTCAAAAAATGATGGCAATGACACACAAAATCAATTTGGGGATGGTATTGTTTTTTCTGTTGTGGAGCTCGTGTCGTACCCAACAGCCAGAAGTCGCATATGTGTTTCAACAACCGGGCTGGAATTTTTCCTGCCCATCTCTCACCAGCGATCATCAGGGGCATGTGCTGTTAACCTGGGCAGCCATGGATACAGCCGGCAATCGTAGCCAGTTGTGGATGGCCCGGATTGGCGTTCATCCCTTGCGGGTAATGGAAAAGTTTGCTGTGCCGCATACAGAAGGCGTTTATCCGCATGGTGAAAACCTACCTAAACTGGCTTGCACCAATAGTGGCTTTTGGGTGCTGGCATTTGGCACGCCTGCCCTACGCTCATCCAATCCTTATGCCGGTGAGGTGAAATATGTGTACACGACCGATGCGGGAAAACATTGGTCTGCTCCCATGCCCTGTGTAACCGATACCAGCAGCCACGATCAGCGATATTTTTCCTTAGCTCCGATATCGGCACAGGAGATAGCTATTGTTTGGATGGACGATCGGCTAAAGGTTCACCCGGAAGGTTCTACCTTATTTTTCGGTATAGTTCATCCAGATGGGAAAATCACCGGGGATACACCTATTGCTTATAACCTTTGCCCATGCTGCCGTACGGCCATGCTGATAGACAGCCAGCAGGTGCTTCACGTGGCATTCCGCCAGATCCTGTCCGACAGCATTCGGGATATCGTGTATATGGCTTCGTTTGATCATGGCCAACATTTCACCCGGCCCAAAAGGATAAGCGCAGACAATTGGGCGATTCATGCTTGTCCGCATAGCGGGCCTAGCCTGGCTGAAAATGCACAAGGATTGCAGGTGGTATGGTATACCCTTGCACAGGGTCGGGGCATTTTTTATACCCATGCTGCCCGCCGGCAATTTGCGCCCCGCCAGCAGGTGAGCGATTTCAATGCTTCTGCCAAACACGCGCAGATCCAGACTTTACCCGATGGCAGATTGGTTATCGCTTGGGATGAATATCCATCCGTGAACGGGCAAAACCAGCAACAGGCTATTGCTGCGCATCAACGGATTGGCCTGCAGCTGAGAACTGCTGAGGGCAAATGGTTGAAGACCTGGTATGTATCTGAACGCGGATATGATGTACAATATCCGGTATTATATCCCATTGGCAACAATCAGCTGATCCTTGCCTATACCCGTCAGCAGGGCCGTGATGCTGCAGTGGTATGCCGCATGGTTACCATGGGCCATTGATAACATGCACACGGGCATTATTCTGCGTAGGTCTTGGTGATAGCGTGGATAATTTGCGGATCCAATGGATGTATACTCGGGGCAAAGACAGCCACCAGCTGTCCTTTTTCATCAATCAAATATTTTTGGAAATTCCATTGAGGCTCGGCAGGCTCAAGCCCTTTTGCCCGGCATTGGTTGGCCAGCCAACGATAGAGCGGATGCGTGTCTGGGCCTTTCACCGAAATCTTTGCGGCCATGGGGAAAGTGATATGGTATTTGTTGTGGCAAAACGCCGCAATTTCTGCATTGGTGCCGGGTTCTTGCTGGCCAAAATTGTTGGCCGGAAAGCCCACAATCACCAGTTTCCCCTGATACATGTGGTAGAGTTTTTCCAAATCGGCATATTGAGGGGTGTTTCCACAAAGGGAAGCGGTGTTCACAATGAGAATTTTCTGGCCTTTGAATCGGGAAAAATCAATGATCCCTCCTGTTAACCCGGGCACTTTAAACGCATAAATCGTAACAGGATCCGGCATGGATGCCATCACGGCAGCGATCGTGGTTGTAGCAAGCAAAATTTTAAGCATTGTAAAACTTTTTGAAATAACGAATCAGACCGGCAAATGGTTGTGAAAAAAATAAATTTTTGGCAGTCAGGATTGGGTGATGGCCAGCGTGACGATGCTGATCTGCACATCGGGCAATACAGCAAGCGTTTCTACGCAGGCATTCAGCGTGGCGCCTGTGGTAAGTACATCATCAACGAGCAACAGATGTTTTCCCTTCAGCATATCCGCATCCGCATGCAGGTGAAACGCGTGCTGCACATTTTGCTGCCGGGCCTCACGCCCTTTATAGGTTTGGGATGGGGTAAAAACCTTTCGCCTGAGCAGATGATGCGCTACGGGTATGTGTAAACAATCGGCCATGGCATTGGCCAGCAGAGAGGCCTGATTGTAACCGCGCTGCCTTTCTTTGCGCTGATGCAGTGGAACAGGAATAAGATAATCTACTGATGCCAGATGGTGCTCCAGCATTTGAGCCATAAGACTGCCCATAAACAAGCCCAGTTGCTGATGGTGGTGATATTTGATTTGATGGATGATGCGTTGCAGGATACCGTCATGATGAAAAAAATAACAGGCTGTAGCAAATTGTACCTGCCTATGATGCATAAACAACTGAAAAACGGGATTCATGGGCATCAGATGGTAGTCCGTGGCGGGAAGAGCAGCCAGGCAATCGTAACACAGCCATTGTCCGGAGGCAAAAGAAATATCCCGCCCGCATCCAGCACAGCGCACGGGAAGCAGCACGGCCACCATTTCTTTCAAAAAAGAAAGCATGGCCTGAAAATACACAGCTGCCGGAAATCAGGCAAGATGCAAGATGAGCAGAACTGCTATTGTGGGTTTGCAACTTGTTTAGGGTTGAAACAACTGTTGATACAATTCTTCCACTTTGCCCATGAGCATCACTTCTATTTCGGGATGAGGGGGAATATCCTGATTATATCGGGAAAGGTAAATTCGTTGAAAGCCCAGGCGGGCGGCTTCGGCTATGCGTTGAGCCGGGCGGCTGATGGCACGAATCTCCCCGCTGAGGCCAATTTCACCAGCAAAACAGCTGCTGGGTGAAATCGTGATATCTTCGAAGGAGGAAAGCAAGGCGGCCACCACGGCCAGATCCAGCGCCGGATCCTCGATGTGCAGTCCGCCCACAATATTCAGAAACACATCCTGGGTGTGCAGGTGAAATCCACCTCGTTTCTCTAACACGGCCAGCAGCAACTGCAGTCTTCTCAGGTCAAATCCGCTTACGGTACGTTGGGGAGTGCCATAAAGAGAAGGCGTAACCAGGGCCTGCACTTCCACCAGCAAAGGACGCGTTCCTTCCAATGTGGCGGCCACCGCACTTCCACTGAACACTTCTTCTTTCTGATGCAGGAACAAAGCCGAAGGCTGGCTCACGGGTTGCAGTCCCCGATCGGCCATCTCATACACTCCAAGCTCAAACGAGGCCCCGAAACGGTTTTTGACCGTGCGCAACAACCGATACACGTATTGCCGGTCTCCTTCAAACTGCAACACGGTGTCCACAATGTGTTCCAGCACTTTTGGCCCGGCTATCAATCCGTCTTTGGTGATATGGCCAACCAGGATCACGGGGGTCTGGCTGGTTTTGGCATAAGCTTGCCAGATGGCGGCACATTCCCGAATTTGTCCTACGCTGCCCGCTGGTGAGCCCAGCATGGGCGAGACCATTGTTTGGATGGAATCTACAAAGATGAGATCGGGCTTCAGTTGATGCACTACTTTCATAATGGCCTGCATATCTGTTTCGGCCAACAGATAAAAAGCAGGATGGGTAAGTCCGAGACGATCGGCCCGCATGCGGATTTGTTGTTCGCTTTCTTCCCCGGTGATGTAGAGCACTTGCAGTTGTGGAAGCTGTAAGGCCGTTTGCAGCAGCAGGGTCGATTTGCCGATTCCCGGCTCGCCGGCGAGCAGTACAAGACTGCCTGGCACCAGGCCTCCGCCCAAGGCGCGGTTCAGCTCTTCATCCGGCATCACAATGCGGTTTTCCTCAGCCGTATAAATCAATTGCAGCGAGACAGGTGTTGCTGCTTTGTGCGGGGAAGAAGAAATAGGATGTACCGGAGATACTATTTCTTCAGCAAAGCTGTTCCATTGTCCACATGAAGGGCATTTGCCTAGCCATTTGGGACTTTCATAACCACAATGTTGGCAGAAAAAAGCTACTTTCGGTTTAGCCATATCCTATTAAAAGTAAAAAGAGCCAGCACCAAGACTGACTCTTTTTACTTACTAACCCATTAAATTCAGGACTAAATTAGGAAAAGGGGCAGGAATAAAAAAGTTTTATTTCCGAAATCAGGATAAAATTTTCTTTGAAACACAGGTTATGGGTACACACAAAAACAAATATACGATTTATAGTTATGTAAATGATGGTTTATCAATGAAATAAAGATAAATTCATCATGTATATTATTTTTTTAATGATTTAATTG